>NZ_RZQE01000790.1:0-1718 GCF_004022955.1 Mesorhizobium sp. M7A.F.Ca.US.002.01.1.1
CGGCGCTCGTGACGAAGCTGGCAAGCTGGTCCCGCTGGACGTCAAGGCCGGCGACCGCATCCTGTTCAGCAAGTGGTCGGGCACGGAAGTCAAGCTCAATGGCGAAGACCTTCTGATCATGAAGGAATCCGACATCATGGGCATCATCGGCTCATATCAGGCCCTTTCGTCAACTGAATTCCCGGGCTCGATTGAAGCCCCTGCCAGGAGCTAAAAATGGCTGCCAAAGACGTAAAATTCTCCCGCGATGCCCGCGAGCGCATGCTGCGCGGTGTCAACATCCTCGCTGACGCGGTGAAGGTCACGCTCGGCCCCAAGGGCCGCAACGTGGTCATCGACAAGTCGTTCGGCGCCCCGCGCATCACCAAGGACGGCGTCACCGTCGCCAAGGAAATCGAGCTTGAGGACAAGTTCGAAAACATGGGCGCGCAGATGGTCCGCGAAGTTGCTTCGAAGACCAACGACATCGCTGGCGACGGCACCACGACCGCGACCGTTCTGGCGCAGTCGATCGTCCAGGAAGGCCACAAGGCCGTTGCCGCCGGCATGAACCCGATGGACCTGAAGCGCGGCATCGACCTCGCGGTAACCGACGTCGTTGCGACCCTGATCAAGAACGCCAAGAAGATCAAGACCTCCGAAGAGGTTGCCCAGGTCGGCACCATCGCCGGCAACGGCGATGCTTCGGTCGGCAAGATGATCGCGGAAGCGATGCAGAAGGTCGGCAACGAAGGCGTCATCACGGTTGAAGAAGCCAAGACCGCCGAGACCGAACTCGAAGTCGTCGAAGGCATGCAGTTCGACCGCGGCTATCTCTCGCCCTACTTCGTCACCAACGCCGACAAGATGGTTGCCGAGCTCGAGGACGTCTACATCCTCCTGCACGAGAAGAAGCTGTCCAACCTCCAGGCCATGCTGCCGGTTCTCGAAGCCGTCGTGCAGACCTCGAAGCCGCTGCTCATCATCTCGGAAGACGTCGAAGGCGAGGCTCTGGCCACGCTGGTCGTCAACAAGCTGCGTGGCGGCCTGAAGATCGCCGCCGTCAAGGCGCCGGGCTTCGGTGATCGCCGCAAGGCCATGCTGGAAGACATCGCCATCCTCACCGGTGGCCAGGTCATCTCGGAAGACCTCGGCATCAAGCTCGAGAACGTCGGCCTCAACATGCTCGGCCGCGCCAAGAAGGTGTCGATCTCCAAGGAGAACACCACCATCGTCGACGGCGCCGGCAAGAAGGCGGAGATCCAGGGCCGCGTTGCCCAGATCAAGCAGCAGATCGAAAAGACCACTTCGGACTACGACAAGGAGAAGCTGCAGGAACGTCTGGCGAAGCTCGCCGGCGGCGTTGCGGTGATCCGCGTCGGCGGTGCGACGGAAGTCGAAGTCAAGGAAAAGAAGGACCGCGTCGATGACGCCCTCAACGCGACCCGCGCGGCCGTCGAAGAAGGCATCGTTGCTGGTGGTGGCGTCGCGCTGCTGCGCGCTTCGGCCAACATCAAGGCCACCGGCGTCAATGCCGACCAGGCCGCCGGCATCAACATCGTGCGTCGTGCGCTGCAGGCTCCGGCCCGCCAGATCGCGGCCAACGCCGGTGCGGAAGCATCGATCGTTGCCGGCAAGATCCTTGAGAACAAGGGCGCGACCTTCGGCTACAACGCCCAGACCGGCGAGTATGGCGACATGATCGCCATGGGTATCGTCGATCCGGTCAAGGTTGTCCG
>NZ_RZQE01000791.1:0-1718 GCF_004022955.1 Mesorhizobium sp. M7A.F.Ca.US.002.01.1.1
CACCTCCTGGTGCTCGGCCGCCAGAACGCTATCGAACGCGTAGCCGCTTTCCTCGTGGATATGGCGGAGCGGCAGGGTGGGTTGCGGCAGGTTGAGTTGCCGATGTCACGTATGGACATCGGCGACTATCTCGGCCTGACCATCGAGACCGTGTCGCGTGTCTTCACCCGGCTGAAGGACAAGGGCGTCATCCGGCTGCTCAACCTGCGCAGCATCGAAATCGTCAAGCACGTCGCGCTCCACTGCATGAGCGAATGAAGGCGCTTGCCTGCGCAAGAGACGACAATGACGCCGAAGAACCGGCCTCGGTTCAAGGAGCAGATGACGATGGACAACACACTTTCCACCCATACCGGCTTTCGCTTCGAAGTGCGCCGCGCGCGCCCGGAGGATGAGCCAACGCTGGCCGAGTTCTTCACGCATGTGACCCCGGACGACCTGCGCTTCCGCTTTCTCGGCGCTGTGAAGGAAGTCTCGCATGAACGGCTGGTCGCGATGACGCGTTCAGACGACGCCCATTTCCATAATTTTCTAGCATTCTCAATCGACGGGATGCTGATCGCGGTTGCGACGCTGGCAAGCGATCGAGCCGATCGAAACGGCGAGGTCGCGATCTGCATTCGCCAAGATCGCAAGCATCTGGGCGTTGGCTGGGAGCTGCTCGCCTATGTTGCGAAATATGCCGAGGAACTCGGCCTCAAGGCGATCGAGTCGATCGAGAGCCGTGAAAACCGTGCTGCGATCGAGGTCGAGCGCGACATGGGCTTCACCGTCACCACCGATCCCGAAGATGCGACGCTGGTCCTGGTTCGGCGAGAGCTGGGGGCGCGATCAGCCGGGTAGCTACTGCGGTCTCTCCCTGGCCGTTTCGGGCGCGGCAGGTCGAAAGTCGAGTATCTCGGTGGCCACAGCTCTTTCTTCATCCGCTGGAATGACAAGGACATCGACGCGGGAATTCGTGGCGCTGACCACCTCGTCGTCGCCTCGGTTTCGCTCGTCGTCGAGACCGACTCCAAGCCAGGCCGCGGCGGCGCTTATCCTTTCCCGGACCAACGGCGCGTTTTCGCCAATGCCGGCAGTGAACACCAGCGTGTCCAGTCCTCCCATGGCAGCGGCCAGCGATCCTATCTCACGTCCGATGCGGTAGACGAAGAGATCAACAGCCTCGGCGGCGGCAGGGTCGTCTGAGCCGATCAGGGTCCGCATATCCCCAGATATTCCGGACACACCGAGCAGACCGGATTGCTCGTATAGAAGCGTGACCAGTCCTTCCGCAGACAGCCGCCGTTCCTGCAGCAAGTGGAGGATGACCCCCGGGTCGAGCGCACCGCAACGCGTGCTCATCACCAGGCCGTCCAGCGTCGAAAACCCCATCGTCGTGGCGATGCTTCGTCCAGCATCCATGGCGCACAGGCTGGCGCCGCTGCCGAGATGAATCGTGCGGCCGCCGGCGCGAGCGCCGTAGCGCTCACGCAGCTTCGCAGCAATATGACTGTAGGACAACCCATGAAAGCCATAGGAAACGATGCCCGCGTCAGTCATCGCGCGCGGCAGCCCGTAGATTTTGGCGTGCTCCGGCCTGGTCGAATGAAACGCCGTGTCAAAGCATCCGATCTGGAGAGCCTGCGGCAAGAGTTCAGCAGCCAGTGCGACAATCTCGAGATTGATCCGCTGATGGATGGGCGCCAGCGACTCTAGAAGGCGCAATGCTTTGAGCG
>NZ_RZQE01000792.1:0-1601 GCF_004022955.1 Mesorhizobium sp. M7A.F.Ca.US.002.01.1.1
GACCTCGACTGGGATCTTGACGAAACCACGCCTGAGCAGAATCGACATGTTGGCACGGCCCAAGCGGCCGACGCGGATATTGACGATCTTATGCTTGATGAACTCCAGGATCCGAACTCGGACACCATTGGCGATGTCGATTTCGACGATGATGCGTTGGACGCGGCTTTGGCCCAGGGCCTTGATCCGCGTGACGAAGCCGCTCCCCGGGACAATTCGGCGGATTCTTTCGATTGGCTTGCGGAGCGTTCCCAACCGACAGAGCCGACGCGTTCGTGGAGCCGCGTGACGCCGGTTCCGCAGCAGCCGTCATTCAGCACGCAGCCTACGTTTAGCGCTCAGCCGGCCGCTTCGGTGGCATCATCCATGGCCGCAGCGCCGGCAGTCGCCGCCACGACGTCCTATGGTTCGTCCGAGCCGGTCGAAACCTTGGCTCCCGCTGCACCAGTATCGGCGCCGCAATCGCGCCAGCCGGCGCGTTACGAAGACATGCCCGATGTCGAGACGGTCGATGTGCCCGAGCGTGTCGTGGCGCTGGCGGACGATCTCGATATCCCCGAACTGCACTTCGAGGAAGACCAGCCGGCGTCGCCTGGCTATGACGATCTCGATGCCGAGTTCTCCAGCCTTCTCTCCGAGATGAACGCGGTGGAGGTCGCTGCCGCTCCCACAGGCAACGCGGCCGGCGCATCTTACGATGATGGCTCCTATGCCGCGGGCTTCAAGCCGGGCTATGACAGCCTCAAGCCGGGCTATGACGGGGTCAAGCCGGGCTATGAGGGGATCAAGTCGGGCTATGAGCCGGAAGCGCGAACCTATGCGGCGCGGCCGATGGAAATGTCTGCCCGCGCGGCGCCGCCTACGGGTTATGCCGACGCCTCGGGCTACGACCTCGACAACCTGCCGGGGAGCCAGCCGGCTTCCCAAGCCGATGATTTCACCGTCGATGAACTCGACTACGATCCCGAACTCGACGAGGAGATGGCTGTTCCGGGTCTCGGCGAGCGTGAGGCCGCAAGGCCGTCGCGCGGACGCGGCCTGTTCATCGCCGCGATTGTCGGCGCGGTCGCGGTCGCGGGCGGTCTCGGTGCCTTTGCGCTGTCCTTTGGCGGCAAGGGCGGCAGCGAAGCGCCCGTCATCGTCAAGGCCGACAACGCGCCGATCAAGGTCAAGCCGGAGAATCCGGGCGGCGCCGTGGTGCCCAACCAGGACAACAAGGTCTACGACGCGGTCAGGGGCGCCAAGCCCGCCGAGCCGGTCCAGGAAAAGCTGGTCACCAACACCGAAGAGCCGGTGGACGTGCAGGCGAAGGACCCGGCCCGCGCCATCGATCTTTCGCCGGACCAGAATGCAGCCGGCGCTGGAACCGATGTCGGCAACGCCGCGCCGATGGCCGGCGCCGCTTTGGCCGACAATACGGCGCCAACTCCCAAGTCCGAGGACCGCATCGCGCAGGTGCTGCAGGATGCAGACAAGGGCACAAATGCCGATGTCGTCGCCATTGCACCGCGCAAGGTGAGGACCATGGTGGTCAAGTCGGACGGTTCGCTGGTGCCGCGTGAAGATCCGGCGGCGCCCGCCGCTCCGCAAGTGGCCGCTAC
>NZ_RZQE01000793.1:0-1705 GCF_004022955.1 Mesorhizobium sp. M7A.F.Ca.US.002.01.1.1
GCTCGAACTCGCCCCTGGGAGCAGGGCTCCGAGACGTCGCAAGCCATGCAGTAGACATCGTCCGACGGCCGGTCCGGCGGTGTCAGCCAGTTTGCGCCGGCCGCGTTCATGTTAGTAGGAATTTATTCTTGACAGGGTGAGAGCAGCTATGCTACATTTTCGTCCATGGTGCTGATTTGCGCCAGTGACCCGCCTCCGGCGGGTTTTGCTTTTGGGGGCTCACCAACCGAGACGCCGGTAAGATTCCAGAAAAACGACCAACCCCTGCCCCGACCTTGCCAGCCTCCAGAAGCTTCAAAACGCGCCGTTTCGTTTGAGCGTCGGGTCACCTATATTGCCGGCGAAGTGTTTGGCGAGGACGACAGAGATGGCCGAGGACGCCGATCCGGCGCGCAGATCGATCGGTGCGCGGCGCAATCCCGACAGCGCCGAGGCCATTCTCCAAGCCGCCGAGACCGTGCTGGTCGAAGCCGGTTATGCCGGTTTCTCGATCGAGGCGGTGGCGCGGCGGGCCCGCGCCGGCAAACCCACCATCTATCGCTGGTGGCCGAGCAAGGCGGCGTTGCTGCTTGAGGTCTACCAGCGCCAGAAGCGCGTCGATGTTCCCGATACCGGGGTGTTGGAGGAGGATCTCGTCGGCTTCCTGAAGAACCTGTTCGCCCACTGGCGCGAGACATCGTCGGGAAGCGTGTTCCGGTCGCTGATCGCCGAGGCACAGTCGGACGAGACCGCGGCCGCGGCCCTTGCCGACTACTCACTGGGCCGACGGTCCCATACCGCCCAGATCATCGAACGCGCCAAGGCAAGGGGCGAAATCCCGGCCGAAATCGATTCAGCTGTTGTCGCCGACCTGATCGCCTCCTGCGCCTGGAGACATCTGCTGACCAACCGGCTCGACGAGGACGAAGCGACCATCGACAAGGCCGTCAACTACGTGATGCGAGGCATAGCGGCGCCTGCCTCGTAAAGACGGCAATGAATGAAAAAGGGCGCGGCAACCCCTGGCTGCCGCGCCCCTTTTCAAAAAAGCTGCCAGTCTTACTTGGCGCTTTCCAGCGTATCGACCGCCTTCTTCAGGTTGGCGTCGGGGATCTCGACCTTGGCGCCGGCGCGCAGCGACTTGACCAGCGCGAAATACTTGTCGCGGATGACCGCCTGCTTGGCCTGGTCCTTGACGTCGTCGAAGGCCGGCGGCTGCTTGGTGCGCTTGTCCTCGAGCTTGATGACATGCCAGCCGAACTGCGTTTGCACCGGCTGCTCGGTGTATTTGCCGACCTCGAGCGCGGAGGCCGCCTTGTCGAACTCCGGCACCATCTGGCCAGGTCCGAACCAGCCGAGATCGCCGCCGCTGGTCTTGCCTGACGGATCGCTGGTGTGTTCGTTGGCGAGCTTCTGGAAGTCGGCGCCGCCGTCGAGCTGCTTGATGATCGCCTCGGCCTCTTCCTTCGTCTTCACGAGGATGTGACGGGCATGCAGCTCGTTGGTGGGCGGCGTGTTGGCGATTTCCTGGTCGTAGCGGGCGCGGACCTCGGCGTCGGTGACCTTGTCGACGACACCCTTCTCGACCATCTCGCCGTGCAGCGCGCGCTGCTGCAGGAAGGCCATGCGGCGCTGGAAGTCGGGATCCTTGTCGAGCCCTGTGGTGACCGCCTGGGCGGCCATGACGCGGATCTCGATGGCAGCCGAAAGGGCGGCGGCACGGCGC
>NZ_RZQE01000794.1:0-1701 GCF_004022955.1 Mesorhizobium sp. M7A.F.Ca.US.002.01.1.1
ACCGACCGGATCCTTGATGTCGGCAGCGGCATTGGCGGCCCGGCGCGCTTCCTGGCCGCCACCTATGGCTGCCAGGTCGATGGTGTCGACCTCACACCAGCCTTTGTCGAGGCATCCGGCCGGCTGACCATGCTCAGCGGCCTTGACGAGAAGGTTCGCTTCCACGAAGCCGACGCGGCGCGACCTCGGTAATCTGGTGAAGCCGATGATTGCCGGGAGGGTTGGTTCGAGACCGCGATGGCATCGACACCCGTTCCGATCGCCCGCTCGGCATCCTCAGGATCGAGGATGCTCTTCAGAATAAGCGGCAGGGTTGTCAGCGAACGCAGCCAGGCAGTATCCGCCCAGGTCGGCATGGCCGCCGCTGCGCAGTGCCAACTTTGAGCACGCCGGTGTTCCGGTCCTTGAAGTATGGCGTTGCGAGGCCGTCGGGAATTTTGAATCCTGCCCGGAACTGCCTACGGCGATCGCCTGGCGTCGGCATGTCGACCGTCACACAGATCGCCTTTGCGCCAAGTGCCGCCATGCGCTAAGAGTTGGCCATTAAAACCGCGATTGCTTTGCCAATAGAGCAGGAACCAGACTGGAGACTGGCTCACCGCCACGCCATCCTCGATCGCTGCATCGCCGTGGTCCCCAAAGTGAACACCGCTTCCGCCACTCCGGCGCCGCGCGCCGCCGCCACCTCGCTTCCGGATGCACCAGCCGCAGATATGCTATCGGGGCCAGGATGATCGGATGCGGCAGACTTTGCCCGAAGAGCGTGATCCCGGTATCAAGTCTTGTCACACGCGCAGCACGTGCCGCTTTCCCAAAGGCAAAGAGATACACCTCCTACTGTGTCAGCGCCGTTATCGAGGGGCGCTTGTTGAAGTCGCACTTGCTGGTGACGCTGTAGAAGAAGTCGGCATTTGAACACGGCGTCGGCACGGTTGTGCCGCCGTCCTCCCAGGCTTGATAGGTGGCTACACCACAAGGCACGATGGTGAAGATGTCGACCTTCTGCCCAGTCGGGGTCTCGGTCCCCTACAATTCTCAGCATGTTTCTACTCCCGACGGACATTAGCCTTCGCGCATATACCACGCGACGGCAAAGCAAGGTCTGAAGCTATCGATCAATGTTTAATCGTCTCTCGCCGCCATGCCTGGGTCTTTGCCTCCAGGCTTCAGATTCAACAAACAACGCAGTATTGGATCAAAATCTCGCCAGCTACCGGGATTGCTGCAGGCAGACGCCACCGAACTCGAACTCCCAAGATGCAACCACATCTGACGCCGCGGCGTTTGCCGCGGACCTTCGGCTTTCAGGAGAAAGAGGAGCTGCCCTCTCTCCCCCGAGTCCTCACGCCCGAACGCGGATGATCGTCTTTCCCGAACGTCGCTCTTTCGAGTTGAAAGTTGCAACGGCGTCGTCGAGGGCCGCGACTTTGCCGATGTTCGTCCTCAGTGTTCCGTCCCGCACTCGCTGAATTATCTCGTATAGCTGGGTGCGATCGGTCTCGACGACAAAGTCAATCGCCAGGCCATCCGCTGGCCGCACGTCGGTAGGACCGACGACGGTCACCAGCGTGCCTCCGGCCCGGATCAGGGCTGCAGACCGCTTCTGAATGCCGCCGCCGATGACATCGAACACCAGATCGACGCCGCCGACGTCTTCCAGAGAGTCGTTCTCAAGATCGACGAATTCATTTGCGCCGAAGT
>NZ_RZQE01000795.1:0-1699 GCF_004022955.1 Mesorhizobium sp. M7A.F.Ca.US.002.01.1.1
CAGCAAATGGGGCGTGCCGGTGCCAGGCGACGACAAGCATGTGATGTATGTCTGGGTCGACGCCTTGACCAACTACATCACCGCCGCCGGCTATCCCGACACAAAGGCCGAGCAATGGCACTATTGGCCGGCCACGCACATCATCGGCAAGGACATTGTCCGCTTCCATGCGGTCTATTGGCCGGCATTTCTGATGTCGGCGGGCATCGAGTTGCCAAAGCGCGTTTTCGCGCATGGCTTCCTGTTCAACCGCGGCGAGAAGATGTCGAAATCTGTTGGCAACGTCGTCGATCCATTCGCGATGGTCGAGCACTACGGTCTCGACCAGGTGCGCTACTTCTTCCTGCGCGAGGTGCCGTTCGGTAACGATGGCAGCTACAGCCATGACGCGATCGTCAACCGCACCAATGCCGATCTTGCCAACGGCCTCGGCAACCTGGCGCAGCGCTCGCTGTCGATGATCGCCAAGAACTGCGGCGGCGTGGTGCCGCAGCGCGGCGAGCTGACGGATGCAGACAGAGCGATCCTGGATCAGGCCGCCGCCGCGCTCGACACCGCGCGCAAGGCGGTCGCCGAGCAGGGCATCCATCTGGCGCTGGCAGCGATCTTCGGCGTGGTGGCGGAAGCCGATCGCTACTTCGCCGGCGAGGCACCATGGGCGCTGAAGAAGACCAACCCGGCGCGCATGGAAACGGTGCTGTGGACAACCGCCGAAGTCGTGCGCCGCGTGGCGGTGCTGTGTCAGCCCTTCACTCCGGGCTCGGCCGCGAAACTGCTCGACCTGCTGGCGGTGCCGGCGGAGAGCCGCGATTTCGTGCATGTCCACGCGGATCACGCGCTTGTGCCCGGCACTGCGTTGCCGGTGCCGGAAGGCGTGTTTCCGCGTTATGTCGAACAGCCGGACGCGAACATCTGATGCTCGTCGACAGCCACTGCCATCTGGATTTTCCAGATTTCGCCGAGGAGCGGGCGGCCATCGTCGCCCGCGCTTTAGCCGCCGGAATTGGCCGTATGGTGACGGTCTCGACACGCGTGAAGCGTTTTCCGCAAGTACTTGAGATCGCTGAAACTTTCGACGAAGTCTATTGCTCTGTCGGCACTCATCCGCACAATGCGGCCGAAGAACTGGATATCACGGTCGAGGAGCTTGTGCGGCTATCCGCGCACCCGAAAGTAGTGGCCATCGGCGAGGCCGGTCTCGACTATTTTTACGACAAGGCGCCACGCGATGCACAGGCGCAAGGCTTTCGCAATCACATCGCCGCCGCCCGTGAAACGGGGCTGCCGCTGGTCATCCATTCGCGCGATGCCGATGCCGACATGGCTGATATTCTCGAGGACGAAACAGGGAAGGGCGCCTTCCCCTTCATCCTGCATTGCTTTTCTTCCGGGCGCCGGCTTGCCGAGGTGGGCGTCGCTCTCGGTGGCTACGTGTCGTTCTCGGGCATCCTGACCTTCAAGAATTCAGCTGAGTTGCGTGCCATTGCCGCCGATGTCCCGCATGCCCGATTGCTGGTCGAAACCGATGCGCCCTATCTGGCGCCCGTGCCGTTTCGGGGCAAACGCAACGAGCCCGCCTATGTCGCCCATACCGCCAAGGTGCTGGCCGAAACGATCGGGGTAAGCGAAGCTGAAATCGCCGATCTGACCACAGATAATTTCTTCCGGCTGTTCGGCAAGATGCCGCGGCCTGCAGAGC
>NZ_RZQE01000796.1:0-1693 GCF_004022955.1 Mesorhizobium sp. M7A.F.Ca.US.002.01.1.1
GAAAAATGGAACATGCCCCGTTCCCCCGCCAGCACGTGTTCCCCCGCCAGAATCAGCGGCATCGCGACAGCCATCCCAGCCATCATCAGTGCGCCACCGCCGCCGCCGCCGCCTCGTCGATGAGCCGGCCGGTGCGGAAGCGCTCGATGGTGAAGGGCGCATTGATCGGATGCGGATCGTCTTTGGCGATGGTGTGGGCAAAGACATGGCCCGAGCCCGGCGTCGCCTTGAAGCCGCCCGTGCCCCAGCCACAATTGACATAAAGCCCGGGCACCGGCGTCTTGGCCAGGATCGGCGAGCGGTCGGGCGTGACGTCGACGATGCCGCCCCACGAGCGCAGCATCTTCATGCGCGTGAAGATCGGGAACATCTCGCAGATGGCGTCCAGCGTGTGCTGCAATATGTGCAGGCCGCCGGTCTGCGAATAGGAGACATACTGGTCGGTGCCGGCGCCGATCACCAGCTCGCCCTTGTCGGACTGCGAGATATAGGCGTGCACCGTGTTCGACATGACCACGCAGGGCACCACCGGCTTGACCGGTTCCGACACCAGCGCCTGCAATGGATAACTCTCCAGCGGCATGCGCACGCCGGCCATGTTCATGATCACTGAGGAATGGCCGGCGGCAACGACGCCGACCTTCTTGGCACCGATGAAGCCGCGCGTCGTGTCGACGCCCAAAACCGCGCCATTGGCCGCCCGCTTGACCCCGGTGACCTCGCAATTCTGAATGATATGGACGCCGCGCGCCGAGGCGCCGCGCGCATAGCCCCAGGCAACCGCATCGTGGCGCGCCGTGCCGCCGCGCCGCTGCAGCGCCGCACCGACCACCGGATAGCGCGCATCCCTGGAGGTGTTGAGCGGCGGGCAGAATTCCTTCGCCTGCTCCGGCGTCAGCCACTCATTGTCGATACCGTTCAGCCGGTTGGCGTGCACGTGGCGCTTCAGCACCTGCACGTCGTGCACATTGTGCGCGAGCATCATGACGCCGCGCGCCGAATACATGACGTTGTAGTTGAGCTCCTGGCTCAGCCCATCCCACAGCTTCAGTGCATGGTCGTAGATGCCGGCGCTCTCGTCATAGAGATAGTTGGAGCGGATGATGGTGGTGTTGCGGCCTGTGTTGCCGCCGCCGAGCCAGCCCCTTTCCAGCACCGCGACATTGGTGATGCCGTGAACCGTGGCGAGGTAATAGGCGGTGGCCAGGCCATGGCCGCCGGCGCCGACGATGATGACGTCGTATTCTTTCCTGGGCTCAGGCGAGGACCACTGTTCTTCCCAGCCCTTGTGGCCGCGCATGGCTTCACGGGCGATGGCGAATACCGAATATTTCTTCAACGTCCCAACCTCGCCCCAAAAAGGCTTCGCGAATGGCGGCCGGCGTTCAGTCGGTCCCGGCGCGCGAGGTGTATCACTAGCGAAACAGCGCTTCCACCCTTGCGCTGTTTGCGACGGCGCTTGCCGTTTTGCGCCGTGGTGAAAAAGACGCATCCGGCGCGTCGGCGCTTTCCAGCATCTTGGCGGGTATCGGGTGGCTCGCCTGGCCTCGATCTGCGACCAAGCATCCCAACTGCCGGTCAAGCCGGCGCGAAGAAAAGGATGCAAAAATGTTCGCACTCGCAAACAAGATCGCCATCGTCACCGGCGCCAGTTCCGGCATCGGCCGCGCCACGGCAAAACTCTTCGCGGAGG
>NZ_RZQE01000797.1:0-1691 GCF_004022955.1 Mesorhizobium sp. M7A.F.Ca.US.002.01.1.1
GTCCATGACCTGACGCTGGCGGCAGCAAGCCAGAAGCCGGGATCGAAAGTGACCGTAACAACGAACCGGAGCGGCACAAACCAGGAATTGTCGCTGACTGTCGATCGACGCAGGGACCAGGAGGAACAGACCGGTGCCATTCCAAGCCTGGGGACTGAGGACCAGCGCCTTGGTATGTCGCTGAGCGCCATTCCGGACGAAGCGCGCCAGCAACTCGGCCTGCAGGCCGACACCACGGGCGTGTTCGTCCAGGATGTCGCTCCCAACAGTCTTGCGGCCGAAAGCGGCATCCGGCCCGGCGACGTCATCGTGTCGGCCAACAACCGAAACATGACCCAGCCGTCTGACGTCCGCGAGGAATGGGCGAAATCCCGTCAGCAGAAAAAGCCAGTGCTGTTCCGTATCGACCGGCAGGGACAATCGCTTTTCGTTGCTGTGGCAAACTCCTGACTGACAGGCCAGACGGCGTCGCGATCTGCTGCTGGGCTGGCCCCCTACCGGAGCGCACCAGAGTTGTGAAGCCGATGAGCGGTATGTTTGAAGTGGCGGTCCGGCTCAACATGCGGCTGCGGGAACTGCTCTGCGGCTTTGCGCGCACGGTCGGCGACTCCGGTCGGCGAGGCGAAAGTCCTTACGTTTCGGCGCATCCGGCGACCACACAGGTGGACAACAAAAGCCTGCGATCCGCTCCTGAGCGCGTGTGCTTTTATCGATGCAAGGAACTTCGCGCACAGGTTTAGACTAGCGATCTCTGGCGTGTGAACGCAAGAGAAGTCGGCGATCTCCGAAATCGGCTGTGTGATCAATGCTGTAGCGTTGTCCAGTGGCCAGCTGAGCCGCACGAGGCCTGTGATGCCTGCTATTCGGCGTACGATGGTCGGAAGTCTGGAGCCCACGCGCAAGACCCATGACTGAACTGAAACGGGCACAAAGGTCGGCTTCACCGAGAAAGTGTCTGCAACGCTGCCGTGGATGACAAGACCGAATGCACATGGCCAGCATGTCAACTTACCCTGAAGATTTGATTTATAGCTGCGATTTGCGAACACTCGGCCCCAAGCCATCTGATCCTCGATGGCGTAGCCGAATTAACCTTTGTAATTGCGGTGGCGCTGCACCGCGGCTATCCACGCGCCGCCGCCGGGCTCGGCGAAATGTCCCGAGAGCTTCTGAAGTTGAGCACGTGAAGGAATGGGGGTGATGCCGATTCTCATCATTATCGACCTTTCGAGTATTGCCTGCAGACCAACAGGATGGATTTGGCCATGAAAGGAAGCCGACCGGGTATTTCGTTGTTGGATTTCGACATACTCTCCCGGGCTCTTACGTCAGCCATCAGGGAGAGCCCGGAATCCGATTCGACGGTCCAGGCCCGCGAGCTTGTGTGCCTATACACCGGCAAAAAGTCAGCCGACCAAAATTTGATCGCGGCCTTGCTTCATGCCAGTCGCGCCCAGCTGGACGTGGAATCATCCAAGGCCAATCGGCCCGGCAAGAATTGACTGAGTGCCTGCATCTGCTCGATGTGACCTCTCGCCGGGTTGTCTCCTCGACGGAGCTACGTCCGAGACGAAGCCCAAGGGCCCGACCGACTGAGACGCAGAGCATAATTCGCGCCGGCGACAGGACGAATATCCTGACCGCGACACGATAGCCAGCAGGTCACCGAATGGACTTTTGGACGTCAAGGC
>NZ_RZQE01000798.1:0-1686 GCF_004022955.1 Mesorhizobium sp. M7A.F.Ca.US.002.01.1.1
GGTCGAGGTCCCTTTGACTGATTGCCAGGCCGGAGCCAAGCCGATCGAGCGCAAGCATTGTCGAAAGCCGGGCCCTGGTGCCGTCGGCCAGCTCAACGCCAGGTTCCGTCAGAAGAAACGCAGCCGCTTGCATCGCTCCTCTACCGACCCGACCCCGTAGCTGGTGCAACTGCGCCAGACCGAACCGGTCCGGGCGCCAGACAATGATGGTGTTGGCTCGAGGCACATCGAGCCCACTCTCGATGATGTCGGTGCTCAACAAAATGTCGCCATCACCGTCAGCGAATCCGACCATGACTTCGTCCAGCTGCCTCCCTTTCATTTCACCGTGCGCCGTCATGACGCCGAGTTCCGGCACCAGCCTGTTCAGCTGGTCAGAGACCGGGCCAATGTCCTCGATGCGAGGAACCACGAAGAAACTCTGTCCACCCCTGTGAAATTCACGCAAGAGGGCCGCGCGCACCGATGCTGGATCGAACGCTGCCAGGATCGTGCGGACGGGACGTCTTTTGGCGGGCGGAGAGTTTAGAACGCTGACATCCTGGATGCCCGACAGCGCCGATTGCAGCGTCCGCGGTATCGGCGTGGCGCTCATGCTCAGCGTGTGAAGGCAGGGCGCCATGTTCCGCAGGGCCAGCTTCAACTTGACGCCGAACCGGTGCTCCTCGTCAATCACCAGCAGTCCAAGATTGGCGAAAGTGACGCTCCTGGACGACAAGGCCTGAGTACCCACGACGATCGTAACCTGGCCGCTCCGCAGGCCCTCCTTTGCCGCTTTTGCCTTTGCTGCCCCGACCATCCTTGACAGGTGGGCGACCTGCAGGCCCGTTCCTGCGAAACGGCGGCTGAACGTCTCATAGTGCTGTCGTGCCAACACGGTTGTCGGCGCTATGACCGCAACCTGTTTCCCGCAGAGGGCGGCGGCGGCGCAAGCACGCAAAGCCACCTCTGTCTTGCCGAAGCCAACATCACCGCAGACGAGCCGGTTCATTGTTCTCCCCGAGGAAAGGTCGTCGAGCACAGCGCGGATGGCGGCGGCCTGGTCAGGAGTCTCGGTATAGGGAAATTTCGCCGCAGAACGGGCCAAGTCCGCGCGGGAGGGCTTGATGATCTCGGCGGGCTGGCTGGACCTCATCTCGGCAAGGCCCACCAGGCGCTTGGCCAGCCTGTCGATCTCGCGCAACGCAGCCTCGCGTCGCTTGGGCCAGCCCTCGCCGTTGAGGCGATCGAGCGACACGGCCTCCGGTTCCGAGCCGTAGCGCCATATTTTCCCAAAGTCGTCGACCGGAACCAGCAAGGAAGCCCCGCCATGATATTCCAGCCTGACAACATCCTGGTGCTGACCAGCCAAGTCGACCTGTTCGACCGCCGCGAGCACGCCCAGGCCATGGTCTTCATGGACGACGACGTCGCCGATGCGCAACTCGGGTTCGAGTATGCTTGCGGCCATGCCGGCATCCGCCTTCAGCGCAGGGCCAAACAGGTCGGCTGCGGCGACCATCGCGATACCGGATTGCGCGTCGACAAACCCTTCATCGAGGACGAAGCCAGCCTTGAGAAGAGAGCCTCTCGCGGCCGAAAGTATTTGCGGTGAGTCGACCGCTTCCTCAGCCCGCCGGCCTAGCTTTCTATTGAGCAGGCGATCTGCTCGCTGCAGTTCAGAGGCATCGCCGGTCAACACCACCC
>NZ_RZQE01000799.1:0-1680 GCF_004022955.1 Mesorhizobium sp. M7A.F.Ca.US.002.01.1.1
TTCCGGGCGCGATCACCGACAGCGGATTGATGTCCAGCAACGGCTTGTTGGCGTTGCCTTTGAGCCGGTAGGTGACGCCGATCAGGCCACGGTCGCGGCCATTGCCGAGCAGCGCGCCAACGATGGGCAATTCGCCGAAGATGCGATTGAGGCCATAGACCGGCATGAACGTGCCGGTCATGTCCATGTTGTTGTTCTGGTCGTAGAGCGTCCCCTGGAACGTGGTGCCGATGCGCGGTCCGCGCAGCACGCCATTGGCCAGTTTCAGATAGCCGCTGCCCTTGTCGATCTCGGCGTAGCCGCGTTCGAACTTCACCCGCGACGTGTCCAGCTTGCCCTTGACCGCCTGGTTGAGGCTGCGGTTGTCGCCGGCCGGCGTGGTCGAGACGATGGAGGCGAGCTTCGGTTCGTTGACGACGAAAAAATTGCTGGTGTCGACCTTGCCCTTGAGCGATCCGTCGCTCGGCCCGGCCAGTGCGAGCGTGATCACGCCGCCTTCCATATGTTCGTAGATGTTGAGGAATCTCAGGATGGCGCCGGCGTCCGCGGACTGCATGTTGAGCGTGCGCCGGCCGGCGCCGGTCGTGTTGCTGATCGATATGGCCGCACCTGAACTGGCCGTGGCGCTGACCTTCAGCCCGTTCACCCGCGAGCCGGCCGCGCTGTAGTCGAGCTTCAGATTGGACAATTGCTCGTCGTGGAAACCGGTCAGCCGGTCGACATCGGCGCTGACGGAAATGGCATCGGAACCGGTGGTCTTGGTAGCCGTGTCGACGTCGGAGGTGAACTGCTTGATGAGCGAGCGGGCGTCGAGCGCGTTGCCCGATATGTCGACCGCATAGCCCTTGCCGGACCGCTTCACCGATACGGCAACGTCGTCGCCCCTGTTCAAGGTGACCTTGCTGAACCGCGCCGACGACAAGGCGCCATTGACCAGCACGATGCTGCCGTCGACGGAGAACGTCTTTCCGTCGAGATTGAAATCGGACAGCGTCGTGGTGTCGCCGGACTTGGTCATGACGAAGGTGACGTTGGCGGGCACCCCCGCCCCCTTGCTCCAGCCCGCCCAGGGAATGTCCAGCCTGGCGTTGGTCAGGTCGGCCGAGACGTTCTGGTCGCCGCTGCCGTTCTTGTCGATCGCCACCTTCACAGTTCCGGCAAGCAGCGGCTTCAGGCCGGGCATGGCGGCGGCGCGGATCTTGTCGTCGAGCACCAGGGCCACCTTGCGGCTGCGCGCCGGCCCCTCATCCCTGAGCGGCTCGATCAGATCGAGTTCGGCCGGAATGCCGTTCAGCAACGCCTTGGCGGAGATCACCGCCTTCTCGGGGTCGACCGTGATCGAACCGTCGGCATCCGTCACGACCTGTCCTTCGAAGGGCTTGGCCAGGGACATGCCGGTGTAGTCGAGCGACACCAGCCAATCGAGCTTCGAGGAGTCGACGCCGGACTGCAGCGGAATATCCGCCTTGACGTGACCGGTGACGCTGCCCGACAGGTCCTCCGGCAGAATGCCGACATGGCGCATGGCGTTGATCGGCTCGTAGGATGCGAGTTCGGCAACGGCGGATGCGTCGCCGTCGACATCGATGTCGAGCGCGCCGACGACCGGCGGGCGGTTCGCCGCCTTGACCGTCAGCGTGCCGTTGCTGGCCGCCACGGTGCGGCCGCTGGGCATGTAGA
>NZ_RZQE01000079.1:0-17732 GCF_004022955.1 Mesorhizobium sp. M7A.F.Ca.US.002.01.1.1
GGCGGCAATTGTGCAAACTGCTGCGACAATTCCCCTTCGGCAAGCACCAGATCTGCTTCGGTCAGGGGCTGACCGTTGACCGTGGCGATAACCTTATTGGGATCGACCGGTGCCGCGGCTGGCGCTGCTGCATCCGCCGGAGCGGGAGCGGTTTGCTGCGCCGTCACAGGCGAGAGCGAAAGGGCCGACAGGCCGACGGCCAAGCCAAGGCTGGCGAGCGACGCGCGGCGAAACAACAGGGACATAGGGGGACTCCGGTGGGGATTGTTAAGAGGGGTGCTTCCAGATCGGCCAGATTGTGGCGGAATTTGGCGCAGCCAGCAGGGCCAGCGCGGCGTTGACATCAGTTGAGCCCCCTCTTATCTGTCCAACGACTTTGCGTCCAGAACCGTTTTCCGGGCGCTTTTTGTGTTTGTCCACGTTCACGTGGAATTGATGGGGCCGCCCGGCGCTCATCTCAAGATTGAGAATTCTATCGAAAGGACCATTGGATGGTCAGTCTCGGCGGTCTCGCCCGTAAGGTTTTCGGTTCCTCCAACGACCGTCGGGTCAAATCGACCCGGCCCCGTGTCGAGGCGATCAACGCCATGGAAAACGAGATGCGGGCGCTTTCCGATGAGGAATTGGTCGGCCGCACCGCGAAATTCCGCCAGGACATCGCCAACGGCGCCACGCTCGACGATCTGTTGGTGCCGGCCTTCGCCACCGCCCGCGAGGCCGCGCGCCGCGTGCTCGGCATGCGCCCCTTCGATGTCCAGCTGATCGGCGGCATGGTGCTGCACAATGGCGGCATTGCCGAGATGCGCACTGGCGAGGGCAAGACCCTGGTCGCGACGCTGCCGGTCTACCTCAACGCGCTTGCCGGCAAGGGCGTCCACGTCGTCACCGTCAACGACTATCTGGCCACCCGCGACTCCGAATGGATGGGCCGCGTCTACAAATTCCTCGGCCTCTCGGTCGGCGTCATCGTCCACGGCCTGTCCGACGAGGAGCGCAGCGCCGCCTACGCCGCCGATGTCACCTACGCCACCAACAACGAGCTCGGCTTCGACTATCTGCGCGACAACATGAAATACGAGCGCGCCCAGATGGTGCAGCGCGGTCACAATTACGCGATCGTCGACGAAGTCGATTCCATCCTGGTCGACGAGGCACGCACGCCGTTGATCATTTCCGGTCCGCTCGAGGACCGTTCGGAAATGTACAACACCATCGACACCTTCATCATCCAGCTGCAGCCGCAGGATTATGAGATCGACGAGAAGCAGAAGACCTCGATCTTCACCGAGGAAGGCACCGAGAAGCTCGAGAACCTTTTGCGCGACGCCGGCCTGCTCAAGGGCGAGTCGCTCTACGACGTCGAGAACGTCGCCATCGTCCACCACGTCAACAACGCGCTGAAGGCGCACCGGCTGTTCCAGAAGGACAAGGACTATATCGTCCGCAACGGCGAGATCGTCATCATCGACGAGTTCACCGGCCGCATGATGCCGGGCCGCCGCTATTCGGAAGGCCTGCACCAGGCGCTCGAAGCCAAGGAGCATGTGGCGATCCAGCCGGAGAACCAGACGCTCGCCTCCGTCACCTTCCAGAACTATTTCCGCCTCTACAAGAAGCTGTCCGGCATGACCGGCACGGCGCTGACCGAGGCCGAGGAATTCGGCAACATCTACGGCCTCGAAGTCACCGAGATCCCGACCAATCTGCCGGTGATCCGCATCGACGAGGACGACGAGGTCTACCGGACGGTCGAGGAGAAATACAAGGCGATCGTCAGGGAGATCCGCGAAGCCAGCGCCAAGGGCCAGCCGACGCTGGTCGGCACCACCTCCATCGAAAAGTCCGAGCAGCTGGCCGAGCGCCTGCGCAAGGAAGGTTTTACCGATTTCGAAGTGCTGAACGCCCGCCATCACGAGCGCGAGGCGGCGATCGTCGCCCAGGCCGGCAAGCCCGGCGCCATCACCATCGCCACCAACATGGCCGGCCGCGGCACCGACATCAAGCTCGGCGGCAATGCCGAGATGCGGATCGAGGAAGAGCTGGGCGACATGCCGGCCGGCCCCGAACGCGAGGCGCGGGAAAAGGAAATCATTGCCGACATTGAGCGGCTGAAGGAAAAGGCATTGGCCGCCGGCGGCCTCTATGTGCTGGCCACCGAACGCCACGAATCGCGCCGCATCGACAACCAGCTGCGTGGCCGCTCCGGTCGCCAGGGCGACCCCGGCCGCTCGAAATTCTTCCTGTCCCTGCAAGACGATCTGATGCGCATCTTCGGCTCCGAGCGCATGGACGGCATGCTGCAGAAGCTCGGCCTCAAGGAAGACGAGGCGATCATCCATCCGTGGATCAACAAGGCGCTGGAAAAGGCGCAGAAGAAGGTCGAGGCGCGCAACTTCGACATCCGCAAGAACCTGTTGAAATATGACGACGTCTCCAACGACCAGCGCAAGGTGGTGTTCGAGCAGCGCATCGAACTGATGGACGGCGAAGGCCTCTCCGAAACGATCGCCGAGATGCGCGAAGGCGTCATCGACGAGATCGTCGCCAAGGCCATTCCCGAAAACGCCTATGCCGAGCAGTGGAACGTTGCCGGACTGAAGGCCGAGATCGCCGAGTTCCTGAACCTCGACCTGCCGGTCGAGGACTGGGCCAAGGAAGAGGGCATCGCCGAGGACGACATCCGCGAGCGCATCGCGCAGGCCGCCGAAGCCGCCGCCAAGGAGCGCGCCGAGCGTTTTGGCCCCGAGGTGATGAATTACGTCGAGCGCTCGGTAGTGCTGCAGACGCTCGACCATCTGTGGCGCGAGCACATCGTCAATCTCGACCATCTGCGTTCGGTCGTCGGCTTCCGCGGCTACGCCCAGCGCGATCCGCTGCAGGAGTACAAGGGCGAGGCGTTCGAACTCTTCCAGGCCATGCTTGGCAATCTGCGCCAGGCCGTCACCGCGCAGCTGATGCGCGTCGAACTGGTCCGTCAGGCCGCCGAAGCGCCGCCTCCGGAAGCCCCCGACATGTTCGGCACCCATATCGACGGCACCACCGGCGAAAACGACTTCGAAGGCGGCGAAACCGCCCTCCTGGTCCGCCCGGAGACAACCGCAATCGTCGCCCCCGAAGACCGCGACCCCGACAACCAGGCCACCTGGGGCAAAGTCGGCCGCAACGAAGCCTGCCCCTGCGGATCGGGAAAGAAGTACAAGCACTGCCACGGGGCGTTTGCGTAAGGGGCGCTTTTCCTTCTCCCCGTTCACGGGGGTGAGGCGTGGTCCGCGTAACGGACGAAAAGCCAATTGCTTGGCTTTTCGAACGACGAACGCCCGGAGCGATAGCGAAGGGCTGGAGTGCCGACGTTCGCGATTAGCCAATCTCCCCACCTGAGGGGGAGATGGCCGGCAGGCCAGAGGGGGGCGATGTCCCGCCGACTAAGCCGCCTCGAACTCGAACTTCAGCTGCGCGGCCTCATCCTCTGGCAGCCAAGGCACCATCTGAGGCACGATCTTGCGATAAAGCCGGGTGCTATCCTGATCGGCAACGTCTCCGTGCTGCGCGCCTCGGCGATGATGAAACAGCGGCGCAACCTCAAACGCCTGCGCCGCCCCTCACCCGCCTGCCGGCACGTTCTCCCCGTATAGGGACGGGGCGAAGGAACTTCTCACCCAACCGTTTCTTAATGTGTCTCCGCTACACCAACGCCTGAAAAAGAAGCGGAAAACGGAGAGAAATCGGGGTGCGCTTTTCCGCGGCCACGACTGCCGGGCGGTTCTTGCCGCAGCGTTGGGCGCTGCGCATGGGGCCGTTGCTTGGCCGCATCGATGCCGTGCTGTTCACCGCCGACGAGCGCGGCGAGGCCAGCCGCATGTCGGTCATCGCCTTCTCGGTCCGCATCGTCAGCGCCGTCATTGCCTTCGTCAGCCAGGTGCTGATGGCACGCTGGATGGGCTCGTTCGAGTACGGCATCTTCGTCTTAGTCTGGGTGACGATGGTCATCGTCGGCAATCTCGCCTGCCTGGGCTTCCACACCTCCGTCATCCGCTACATTCCCGAATACCGCGAGCGCGGCTTGATGGACGAGTTGCGCGGCATCGTGCTGGCCAGCCGTCTGTTCGTGCTGATCGCCTCGACGCTGATTGCCGGGCTCGGCGCGCTCGGCGTCTGGCTGGCGGCACCCTGGATCGAGAGCTACTATGTGATCCCGTTCATCCTCGGCGTCATCTGCCTGCCGATGATCGCCATGTCCGACCTCCTGTCGGGCCTGGCACGCGCCAACAGCTGGGCGCTGTTTGCCCTGTCGCCGACCTATCTGGTGCGACCGGTGCTGATCCTGCTGTTCATGGCGCTGATGCTGTTGGCGGGCTACGCACCCGATGCCAGGACCGCAATCTTTGCTTCGATCGCCGCCACCTACGCCACAACGCTCGGCCAGCTTATCGGTGTCACCCAGCGCATGGAACGGCAGATTCCGGCCGGGCCGATGAAGGTCCATTTCGCGCAATGGTTCATCGTCTCGCTGCCGATCTTCCTGGTCGAGAGCTTCTTCTTCCTGCTGACCAATGCCGACGTGCTGATGGTCGGCGCCTATATGGACCCCAATGACGTCGCCGTCTATTTCGCCACGGTGAAGACGCTGGCGCTGGTGCATTTCGTCTACTTCGCCGTCAAGGCCGGCGTTGCCCAGCGCTACGCCCAGTTCACCCATGGCGACCCGCAAAGGCTCGCCGCCTTTGCCCGCGAGACGGTGTCGTGGACGTTCTGGCCTTCGCTGTTGATGGCGCTGCTTGTGCTGGCGCTCGGCGAGCCGATGCTGGTGCTGTTCGGCCCGGAATTCAGCAGCGGCTATCCCTTGCTGTTCCTGCTCGTCTTCGGCGTCGCGGCGCGCGCCGCCGTCGGCCCCTGCGAAAGCCTGCTGACGATGAGCGGCAACCAGAACATCTGCGCCGCCGTCTATGCCATGACGCTGGCCTTCAACATCGCCCTCAACGTGATGCTGATCCCGATGTTCGGCCTGTGGGGCGCGGCCATGGCCACCGCCTTTGCCATGATCTTCGAAGCCGGCGCGCTGTCCTTCACGGTGTGGCGCAAGCTCGGCATCGTCATGCTTATCTTCGTGCCTGCGAAAGGAGCCGCGTGATGGCTGCCATCCCGTTGCTTGAGGAAACCAGCGGCGGCACCGCCGGCGCCATGGTGTCGGGCCTTGCCGGGCTGACCCGTGACGCCGACCCCGCCCATATCGAGATTCTCGCCAACAACCGGCCCGAGCGCAAGCTCGCCATCTACCCGGCATCCGCCGGCTTCGACCTGGTCGAGGAACTGGATTATCTCTGCGCCCGCACGGTCGAGCCCAACGTGTTCTTCAACCCGCGTTTCCTTGCGCCCGCCATGCCGCGGCTGGAGGATCGCGAGGTGCGGCTGGCGGTCATCCGCGACGGCGACGAATACCGCAACCGGCTGCGCCTTCTGGTGCCGTTCTCGGTGGAACGGCCGGTGGTGCCGCTCGGCGTGCCGGTGATGCGCACATGGTCGAGCCCGTTCGGTCCGCTCGGCACGCCGCTGGTCGACCGCGACGACCCGGTGGGCGTCGTCGAGGATTTCTTCTCGATGCTGTCGCGCCCGCATCTCAAGCTGCCGAAAGTGTTCGTCCTGCCCGATGTCCGGCTCGATGGCCCGGTGGCGAGCCTGTTTGCCACCGTGGCCGAGACGCGCGGCCTGATGCTGGTCACCACCGGCCAGACCCTGCGCCCGGCGCTGGAAAGCGAGCGCGACGGCGATGACTATCTGAAGGCCTCGCTGCGTTCGCACCATTATCGCGAGTTCCGGCGGCTGAAGCGGCGCCTCGGCGACCTCGGCAGGCTGGAGCATGTCGTGGCGCGCGGCCCCGAAGACATCCGCCACGCCATCGAGAACTTCCTGACGCTGGAGGCGGCCGGCTGGAAGGGCCGGGAACGCACCGCCATGGCGATCGACCGTTTCCGCGCCGCCTTCGCCCGCGAGGCCGTGCACCGGCTGGCCGAGCAGGACATGTGCCGCATCCATTCGCTGACGCTCGACGGCCGCACCATTGCCTGCCTGATCGTCTTCGTCGAAGCCGGCATCGCCTACACCTGGAAGACCGCCTATGACGAGACGCTGGCCAGCTATTCGCCGGGCACCTTGCTGATGATCGAGGTGACCAGGCAGCATCTCGACGATCCCAACATCATGATGACCGATTCCTGCGCCGTGCCCGACCATCCGGTGATGAGCCGGCTATGGGCCGAGCGCAAGCCGATGGGCACGCTGGTGATCGGCCTGACGCCGGACGCCGACCGCCTCACCCGCCAGGCCGCCTCGCAACTGCACCTCTACCGCGAAACCCGCAACATGGCCCGCCTGCTGCGCAACCGCATGAAGAGCTTGTTGGGGCGGCGCTGAGAAAAGGCAAGGGTGCGGTTCTGGAAGGATGGCACATTTTCGCTGCAATATTTGACACAGAGGTGGCCGGGACTTTACTTCGATTGCCCAAGAGGCAAGCGCTAAGATCGACTTCCGCTTCAAAAAAACGAGATTTCTTGCAGCAATTTTCCGGTGAAACCCGGCAAGATCTACTCGCATTCTTGTGCTTGATGCACGATAGTCTAGTGATTCGGTCCGCGATGAGAGAAAAATGTCGCTGAATCATGAGGCCAACGGCGCCCGGCACATCAGTGCGAACGACAGCGCCGTTGTCCGAAGGGCCGACGAAGACTTCGAAGAACTGATTCGAAGCATCCGAGCCGCCACGCATCAAGCTTTGCCTCTCTTCGAAGAGGAGCCCGTGACCGGATTGGCCCAGTCAGACACGCTGGCCGCCTCCCTCGGCTCGACTTCGGCCCGGACGGGCTCGAGTCAGGCCCACGCCATGCGCGGCTCCTCGCTCTTGTCCAACGATGACGACTTGGCGTGGTCGTTGGTTGAGGACTATGTGGCCAGGTTCGATGCGCAAACGCACGATGCCGACGCTCCCGATACGGACAAATGGGACTTGCAGGAAGAGGTGGCGAAGCTGCAACGCTTGCAGGATCGCACCTCGAAAGAGCTTGGGCGAAAATCGCGCGAGCTATCGATCGCAAGCAAGACCATCGCCGACCTGGAGGTCCAACTCAACAGGGCACGGCAGACCATTGCGCAGGCGGATAGGCATGCCGGCCAGCGCGCAACACGGTTCCTCGAAGCGAATGTCGAGGTCGAGCGCCTGGGACGGAACCTGGCGCGCGTGTCGGGGCAACTCCGCGACGAGACCATGGCCAGGCAAGCCGCCGAGCAGGCGCGTGAGGACGTTGCATCGCGGCTCGCCAGCTTGCAACAGGCCGCCATGCTGCTTCGTTCCAAGGTCGCGGACTATCAGCTCCACAACGAACGACTGACCGGCAAACTATCTGCGCAGATGCTTGTACAGCAGGACCTGCAGGCGCGGCTGTCCACGGTCGAGCATCAGCGCGGCGTTCTCGGCGATTGCGCCGCCGCCGCGCAGGAACGGGCCGTGGAACTTGAAAAGAGGTTGCGCTTGCTCCAGCGCAGCGCCCCCGATCAAAGCGTGGTCCGCGCAACGCCGAGCGCCGGGCAGCGCGCCGAGGACGTGGCCGAGCATCGGCGCCAAACCTCGGAAACCGAGATTGCGAAATTACGCCAGGAGCGCGACGCGGCGCGCCGGGACTGTGGCGCGGTGAAGGTTCAACTCGCCGATCTCCGCTTGCGCGGCATGACCGACGAACTCGCGCATGCCCGTTGCCGCAACGAGAACCGCCAGCTTCACCAAAGGCTGGAAACGCTGACACGCCAGGATCCGCCCAGCGGACCGGCAGCCGATGACAGCGCCGACCTAGAACGGACATTCGACGAATTGCTGGCAGCTGGCGAGATCGGCCCAGCCAATGACGGCGACCCCAGCGTGGCGCGCAAAGCGTGTTGATCGCCTGCTGAGACGTATCGGGAACCAAAGCGACCGTGACGCCCTTCGTCTATTGAACTTCGAGTGGCCCGCCACCCGAAGCTCGGAGAGCGAAGGGTGGTGCCCCTAGCCGGGATCGAACCAGCACTCCTTGCGGAACTCGATTTTGAGTCGAGCGCGTCTACCAATTCCGCCATAGGGGCTCAGGCCGGGCGGCCTGGATGGCGCGGGACTATACGGTTGGAGGCCTGTTCGTCAACTGGCCAATTCCTCGTCGCCTCGGATGCGACCAAACTGCGCCTTTCGATTTCGTGACGGGGCTGCCATTGTGCAGCGCGGAAAATCTTTCTAGACAGGCGGCGCATCAAAGCGCGGCACGTCTGCGGGGACGGATGGCGTGCGCTGGGTCTTTGTTCTGTGCATGCCGTTACACCCCAACCTGCCTGCAATTGAACGACACGCATTAGGAGTGCCGATGCTTCGCGGACTTTACGACTGGACCCTGTCGCTGGCGGCCCGCAAATCCGCCGAATGGTGGCTGGCCTTCATCGCCTTCGTCGAAAGCTCGGTGTTCCTGGTGCCGGCCGACGTGCTCTATCTGCCGATGGCGCTGTCGCGGCCGGACCGCGCCTACCGCTATGCGCTGATCGCCACCGTCGCCTCGGTGCTGGGCGGCATCGCCGGCTGGTTCATCGGCCACTATGCCTATGACGCGGTCGCCAGGCCGATCCTCGAATTCTACGGCAAGTACGACGAGTTCGAGCAACTGCGCGCGGGCGCCGGCGTCGGCTTCATCGTCCTGATGCTGATCACATCGGGTGCCGCCCACCTGCCGCCGATCAAGGTGGTGACGATCCTGTCCGGTGTCATCGGCGTCAATTTGCTGCTGTTCATCGTACTGGCGATCGTGGCCCGCGGCGCCCGCTTCCTGCTGCTCGCCTGGCTGCTGCGCCGCTATGGCGAACCGATCCGCGAATTCATCGAAAAGCGCCTCGGCCTGATCGCCGGCGCCGGCGCGGTTGCCCTGATTTTGCTCTATATCCTGGTCAAATACGCGTTCTGAACATTACCATTGCGAGCCGGACGGACCGATTGAAATGACAGCGACCATGAATGCCGACACCGGACGCCAGCGCACGCTGACCGCCTTGTTCCTCGCCGTCGCCATGGCCGCCACCGTCGGCTCGGCGCTCGGCTTCCAGTATCTCGGCGGCTACATCCCCTGCCACCTCTGCCTCGAACAGCGCACGCCCTACTATATCGGCGTGCCGCTGATGGTGCTGGCGGTGATTGCGTCGATGCTGCACGCACCCAGCTGGCTGACGCGCGGCCTGCTGGCCGTCGGCGGCATCCTGATGCTCTACGGCCTCTATCTCGGCGTCTACCACTCCGGTGTCGAATGGCAGTGGTGGGCCGGCCCGACCGACTGCACGGCGGGCGCCGGGCCGGTCGACACCGGCGGCAAGGGCGTGCTCGACGCGCTCGACAAATTCGTGCCGCCATCCTGCGACAAGGCCGCCTTGCGCATCCTCGGCCTGTCGCTGGCCGGCTGGAACGCCATCGCCAGCCTGATCCTCGCCGCCGTCGCTTTCCGCGGCGCCCTCACCCGCGACTAAGCCAATTCGATTGAACGGCGTGACGCAGAGTTCGCGCAAAAATTCGCCGGGCTGAGTCGGATAGGCGCGGCTTTCGAGAACCGGAGCGGAGCGTACTGAAGTACGTGAGCACCGGAAGCGCAGAAAGCTGCGTCAGGCGGCCAGCATGGCGGATTTGTGCCGAACTCTATGGTTCGAGTTCGACATCCCAGTAGAGATAATCCATCCAGCTTTCATGCAGATGGTTGGGCGGGAACAGGCGGCCATTGTTGTGCAGATCGTGCACCGTCGGCTGGAAAGGCTTCTGCAGCGGCCACATCTTGGCATGCGCCGGCATCATGCCGCCCTTCCTCAAATTGCACGGCGAACAGGCGGCAACGACATTCTCCCACGTCGTCGCGCCGCCGCGATGGCGGGGAATGACGTGATCGAAGGTCAGGTCCTCCGGCGTGCCGCAATATTGGCACTGGAAGCGATCGCGCAGGAAGACGTTGAAGCGGGTGAAGGCCGGGTGCCTGGAGGGCTTCACATAGGCCTTAAGACTGACAACGCTCGGCAGCTTCATCGAGAAGGTCGGCGAGGAGACGGCGTGCTCGTATTCGGCGACGATGTTCACCCGGTCGAGGAACACCGCCTTGATGGCGTCCTGCCACGACCAGAGCGACAAGGGGTAATAGCTGAGCGGACGGTAATCCGCATTCAGCACCAGTGCTGGAAGCCCATCCGGAGATACGGCAACCGTCACGTGTTCACCTCCTTGGTTCTAGACCCGAACGGCACGGATACTGTAAGCCCGACATGACAGGGATGTGAAGCGGATTGTCGCGTCGCTGAAGCGCCAAAAATGCATGATTTTTATGATTTTTCGCGGATTCAGGCCGGCGGCGCGGCGTCCCGCCCTCTGGTTTCACGATAATAGGACCAGAAAAGCCGCGATGCGACACCTCGCCACGGGCTCCATGATTCGGCCAATGCGATCAGCGTTTTCTCAGGCGGACGCGGCTCGATGCCGAGCGCGTGGCCGACCGCGCTCTGCAGCGCGACATCACGCGCGGGGAAAATGTCGGGGTGCCCGGCAGCAAACAACAGGTACACTTCCGCAGTCCACGGGCCGATGCCGGACACCGCCGTCATCGTCGTGATCGCCTCCTCGGCATCGAGCGAACAGAGGTGATGCAGGTCGAGGCCGTCGACCACGGCCTGGGCAATTGCGATCAGGCCGCGCTGCTTCGGCCGCGACAGGCCGGCCTCGCGAAACATGTCCTCGCCGGCGGCCAGGATCGCCTGCGGCGTCAGCGGATCGACGAGCTTGGTCAGCCGGCCGAAGATCGCATCGGCGCTGGCGCGGGACACTTGCTGCGAGACGACGATCGACGCCAGGCTTCGAAACCCCGGTTCGGACAGCCGCAGCGGCACTTCGCCGGCCATGCCGCGCACCTTTTCCAGGCGCGGGTCGATCACGCAAAGCGCATCGAGCCCCCGGGCAATGTCGTCTGATGTCGCGATACGCTGCATGCTTTCTTGTTCCTGAACCGGCAGCACGGTAGCAATTGGCAAAACCGCCGCACAACCCGATTGCCGCCGCAGAGATGACACTCCTGACATTCCGCTTCGCGCCCAGCCCCAATGGCGACCTGCATCTCGGCCACGCCTATTCGGCGCTGCTCAACCAGAAGCTGGCGGCACGGGCGGACGGCCGCCTGCTGCTGCGCATCGAGGATATCGACACGACGCGCTGCACGCCGCAATTCGAGGCCGGCGTGCTTGCCGACCTGAAATGGCTGGGGCTTGGCTGGGAAGAGCCGGTGCGCCGCCAATCCGAGCATTTCGCCGAATACCAGGCGGTGCTCGAGCGGCTGGTCCGGGAGGAACTCGTCTATCCCGCCTTCATGAGCCGTGGCGAGATCCGCGCCTTCATCACCGACAGTGAAAAGCGTGGGCGCGACTGGCCGCGCGATCCCGATGGCGTGCCGCTCTACCCCGCCGCTGACAAGGCGCTGCCAGTCAAGGAACGCCAGCGGCGGATCGCCGGGAATGCGCCCTTCGCCTGGCGGCTGGATGTCGATGCCGCCTTGGCGCGTGTCGGCAAGGACCTGTCTTGGACCGAATTCGCCGACGAGACGCTTTCCGCGACACGCTCGATCGAAGCCCGTCCGCAGGACTGGGGCGACGTGATCGTGGCGCGCCGCGATATCCCGACCAGCTACCACCTCGCCGTCGTCATGGACGATGCCCTGCAAGGCGTCAGCCACGTCGTGCGCGGACGAGATCTGTTTTCCGCCACCGGCGTGCAGCGCCTGCTGCAGCAACTCCTGGGACTGCCGCAACCGGCCTATTTCCATCATCGCCTCATCCTCGGGCCCGACGGACGAAAGCTGTCGAAGAGCCTGGGCGATACCGGCCTTGCCGCCTTGCGCCATGCCGGCGCATCGCCTGACGACATCAGGCGAATGGTCGGGCTTTGAGCCCGGTGAGACCAAGAAGCCACCCCCAGATGGGCCGGCGTTGAATTCCGGTGATCTATGGATCAACCGTTTCGCTTTGCGCGCCGGGGTGAACGGGATTAGAGCATCGCCACGGCAATTCTCTCCAGTGCGGCGGACTCCGGAACATGCACAGCATCAAGCGGTTCATTCCCGCCACCTTCGTCGTTCTGTGGGCGACCGGCTTCATTGGCGCGCGCTACGCCATGCCATGGGCGGAGCCGTTCACCTTCCTCGCCGCGCGGTTCGTCATCGCCGCCATCCTGCTGGCCGTCCTGATGCTTGTATTGGGTTCGAAAAAAGCCACCCGCGAGGAGGCGCTGCATGCCACCGGCGCGGGCATCCTGATGCATGGCGTCTATCTCGGCGCTGTGTTCTGGGCCATCCACAGGGGCATGCCGGCCGGCTTTTCGGCCCTCATCGTCGGCCTGCAGCCGCTGATCACGGCGGTGCTGGCCGGCAAATTCCTCGGCGAGGCGATCCTGCCGCGTCACTGGCTTGGCCTTGGCATCGGCCTCATCGGTATCGTCATCGTGCTGTGGCCGAAGCTCGGCGCGCTCGGCGGCGGCGTGACCGCGGCGACATTGACCGCCTCGCTGGTTTCGGTGCTCGGCATGAGCGCCGGCACCATCTGGCAGAAGCGCTTTGCCTCCGGCGGCGACCTCGTCGCGGCGACCATGTGGCAATATGTCGGCGGTGGCTCGCTGATGCTCGTCGCCTCCCTCGCCTTCGAAACCCACACGGTCGTCATCAATGGCGAACTGATCTTCGCCATGGCCTGGCTGGTGCTGGTGCTGTCGCTCGGCGCCATCTTCCTGCTGATGGTGATGATCCGCGACGGCGAGATGTCGAAGGTGGCCTCGCTGTTCTACCTGGTGCCGGCGGTGACGGCGATCATCGCCTGGGCCCTGTTCGACGAGCAGCTCAACGCACTTCAGATTTCCGGCATGGCGATCACGACATTCGGCGTCGGCCTGGCAACGGCGCGGCAGGCCAAGGGAAGAACTGTGGAATTGAGGAATTGAGGAATTGAGGAATTGAGGAATTGAGGAATTGAGGAATTGAGGAAGAAGCACAGACAGCGCCGGATATGGCCCCCTTTTTCTCCAATTCTTCAATTCCTCAATTCGACCTGTCATCCCACCCGCGCACGCGCCTCCAGGTAGCGGCTGATCGCGGCATTGAGCTCGCCGCCGAGGATGAAGATCGCAGACACCATGTAGAGGAAGACCACGGCGATCATGATCGAGGCCAGGCCGGCATAGGTCGTCACATAGGACGAGAAGTGGTCGAGATAGGTGGCGAAGATGGTCGAACCGATAAGCCATGCCGCCAGCGTGAAGACGATGCCCGGCACCAGCGACACGAAGCGGCGCTTGCCCGCCGGCAGCCAGAAATGGACGGCAAACAATCCGCCGACAATGACCGCCGAAGCGATGACGTAACGCCATAGCGTAATGGTGCCCATATAGGGCTTGATCCAGTCGATATGGGCTTCCGCGAGCCGCGCCAGCAGCGGCGCGAACACCAGGAGCACGCTGATCGCCAGGAAACCGGCCGTGGCGATGAGAACGAAGATGATGCTCTGCACCCGGCGGTAGATGATGCCGCGCGTTTCCGAGACGCGGTAGGCGCGGTTGAGCGACGTGCGCAGCGCCTCGATGCCGTTCGAGGCAAAATAGGCCGCAAGCACCACACCATAGGTCAAAAGGTCGGTGCGCCTGACGGTCAGCACATTGAGCACTTCGCGCGCGATCGGCTTGGCGATCTGTTCGGGCCAGGTGTCGAAGACCAGATGCACGGCCGTGTCGGAGAACGCCTGCGCGCCGAGGAAGCTCGCCAGCGTCGTCGCGAAGATCAGGAACGGGAACAGCGCCATCAGCGAGGTGATCGCCAGATGGCTGGCCATCGCCCAGCCGTCATCGGTGTTGAAATGGCCAAGTGCGTCGTAGAGGACCCGCTTGAGGGCTACGATCTTCCGCAACAAGAACCGCGCCCTCCAATTGTCTCCACGCCGGGAATATGGGAAGGGATTGCGGCAAATGGCAACCCTTGGCGAAACCACGAACAGTCCGGCGCAGAAGTTGCGCTCGATTATCATCACCGGTGCGTCTTCGGGAATAGGCGCGTACTGCGCCCGCGCGTTGAAGGCGGAGGGCTGGCGGGTGTTCGCAACGGCGCGCAAGCCGCAGGACATCGCCGCGCTCGAAGCCGATGGCATCGAGGCCTTCTATCTCGATTATTGCGAGCCGGACTCCATCGCCGCGCTGGTGACGGCGGTGCTCGACCGCACCGGCGGCCGGCTCGACGCCCTGTTCAACAACGGCGCGTATGCGCAGCCGGGCGCCGTCGAGGATCTGCCCGTTGCCGCGCTCAAGCAGCAATTCGAGGCGAATTTCTTCGGCTGGCATGATTTGACCCGCCGGCTGGTGCCGGTGATGCGCCGCCAGGGTCAGGGCCGCATCGTCCACTGTTCGTCGATCCTTGGCCTCGTGCCGGTGCGCTTTCGCGGCGCCTATTCGGCGTCGAAGCACGCACTGGAGGCCTTGATGCTCTGCCAGCGCCAGGAACTGGCGGGCAGCGGCGTCCACGTCTCGCTGATCGAGCCGGGGCCGGTGAAGTCGAAGATCGCCAGCAATGGCCTCATTTGGTTTCTCAGCAACATCGACCACGAGAATTCCGTGCACCGCGTGGACTATGCGGCGCAACTCGAACGACTGCGGGCCGGCGGCAGCCAATCGGCCTTGAAGCCAGGGCCGGAAGTGGTTCATGCGGCGCTGCGCCATGCACTTCTGTCGCGGCGCCCACGCCCGCACTATGTGGTAACAGTGCCCGCCAGGATCGGCGCGGTGCTCAGACGCATCCTGCCGGCATCGATGCTTTACCGCCTGATGGCCAAACGCGCCTGAACGCCAACCAACTGGAACGAAGCAATGGCAACCGTCTTCAACATTCTCGCCATTCTGGTCATGGTCGCCGTTGCGGTCGTGCTTGTTCGCGGCCTCATCAACATGATGCGCGGCGGCTCCGGCGTCACCTCGAACAAGCTGATGCAGGCACGAGTCATGCTGCAGGCCGTGGCGCTGGTGCTGATCCTGCTGGCGGTGTATTTCACCCGCAAGTGAGGATGCCGGCGGCCGGGGAGGCGAAATGGTCAAGCTCAACAAGATCTACACCCGCACCGGCGATGATGGCACCACAGGTCTCGGCACCGGCGAGAGGCGGCTGAAATCCGATCTGCGGGTAGAGGCCTACGGCACGGTCGACGAGGCCAATGCCTGCATCGGCATCGCCAGGGTCCACACGGCCGCGGCCCATCCCGCGATCGACGCCATGCTGTCCCGCATCCAGAACGATCTGTTCGATCTCGGCGCCGATCTCGCCGTACCCGACGACGGCAAGCCGCTCGGCTATGAGCCGCTTCGCATCGTCGCCGTGCAGACCGACCGGGTCGAAAAGGACATCGACCTTCTCAACAAGGAGCTTCAGCCGCTCAAATCCTTCGTGCTCAATGGCGGCACAGCGGCGGCGGCGGCACTTCACCTTGCCCGCACCGTGGCAAGGCGAGCCGAAAGGCTGATGGTCGCCCTGGCCCAGGACCCGAACGAGCACGTCAACCGTGACGGTCTGAAATACATCAACCGCGTCTCGGATTTCCTGTTTGTCGCCGCCCGGGCGGTCAATGACAACGGAAACGCCGACGTGCTATGGGTTCCCGGCAAGAACCGCTGATTGTCGAAAGCGGAAGAGGGCCTGGGGCATGTTCATCCCGCTTTACGACACCAACAGGCTGCGCCACATCCGCCTGCAATATGTGACCATCGGGCTGATCGTGGCCAACGCCCTGGTCTACCTCGTCACCGCGCTCGGCGGCGAGAGTTTCTCCAATGCCGCCGTGCTTGGTCTCGGCTTCATCCCGTCGGTCGTCCATGACACCGCAGAGCTCGATCCCCGTTTTATCGTCATCCCCGAAAGCCTGAGCTACCTCACCTATTCCTTCCTGCATGCCGACATCTTCCACCTCGGCGGCAACATGCTGTTCCTGTGGGTGTTCGGCGACAATGTCGAGGACGCGCTCGGTCACATCCGCTACCTCATCTTCTACCTGTTGTGCGCGATCGCCGGCGCCGCCTTCCAGGGCCTCGTCGCCTGGGACTCGCAGGTGCCGCTGATCGGTGCCTCGGGCGCCATCGCCGGCGTGGTCGTCGCCTATCTGATCCTTTATCCCAGGGTGAAGGTCTGGGTGTTGGCCTTCGCCCGCATCCCGCTGCGCATTCCGGCCTTCATCCCGCTCATCCTGTGGGTCCTTTTCCAGGTGGTGATGTTTGCCGCCGGCGGCGAGGATCAGATCTCCTGGGCCTGCCATATCGGCGGCATCATCGCCGGCGCCGTTCTGGTGCTTGTCTTGCGTAGCCGCGGCGTGCCGCTGTTTGCCGGCGCCGACGACGACGTCGCGCCCGCCGCTCCCGACCAGCCGCCGGTTGCCACGGAACCGCTGATCCCCGATCAACCCGCCGCGACACCGCGCTGGGGACGCGGAAACGCTTCCAGTTCGGACTGAACCGATTTGAGCCACTTGCAGCGTATTGACGTGCAGGGTTGCCGCAACTACGGAAACGTCTCCGCCGCAACCTAAGGCGGGCAAAGACCAGAATTTCCATCCGGCCAGAATTTCCACCTGGAATGTCGGCTTTCGACAACTCAGAACGGGCGCAGGCTGTTATAGCGCGCCCAATTAGCGTGAAGAGGTGACAGGCAAATGAAGATCCTTGTGCCCGTGAAGCGGGTTGTGGATGCGAACGTCAAGGTTCGCGTGAAGGCTGATGGTTCGGCGGTGGAGCTCGCCAACGTCAAGATGGCGATGAACCCGTTCGACGAGATCGCGGTTGAAGAAGCGATCCGGCTGAAGGAAGCTGGCAAGGCGGAAGAAATCATCGTCGTCTCGATCGGCCCGCAGCAGGCGCAGGAAACCCTGCGCACGGCGCTCGCCATGGGCGCCGACCGCGCCATCCTGGTCAAGACCGACGAACAGACCGAGCCGCTCGGCGTCGCCAAGGTGCTGAAGGGCGTCGTCGACGCCGAGCAGCCCGGCCTCGTCATCCTCGGCAAGCAGGCGATCGACGACGATTCCAACCAGACCGGCCAGATGCTGGCGGCACTGTTGGGCTGGGCGCAGGGCACCTTCGCCTCCAAGATCGTGCTCGACGGCGACAAGGCCAAGGTGACGCGCGAAGTCGATGGCGGCCTGCAGACGGTGGAACTGAAGATGCCGGTGATCGTTACCGCCGACCTTCGCCTCAACCAGCCGCGCTATGCCTCGCTGCCCAACATCATGAAGGCCAAGAAGAAGCAGCTCGACGAGAAGAGCCCGGCCGACTACGGCGCCGACGTCAAGCCGCGGCTGAAGGTCATCAAGACCGAAGAGCCGAGCGGCCGCAAGGCAGGCGTCAAGGTCAAGAGCGTCGCTGAGCTGGTCGACAAGCTGAAGAACGAAGCCGGCGTGCTGTAAGGAAATCCGATGAGGCCGGCCTGCAAACGGCTGGCTTCTCCGCTTCCGGTGCTCACGTACAGAAGTACGCTCCGCTCCGGTTCTCGAAACCAACCGTTTTCGATTCGGCCTGACCGGATTTCAGGGAGCCGCGAAGACGAAAGTCAGGAATATCATCAATGGCTATTCTTCTGATTGCAGAACACGACAACGCAACCCTTTCCGACCAGACCGCCAAGGCGCTGTCGGCCGCGCTGCAGATC
>NZ_RZQE01000007.1:0-51700 GCF_004022955.1 Mesorhizobium sp. M7A.F.Ca.US.002.01.1.1
GCGGCCCAGCAGCGGCTAAAGGCGCTGGTCGCCCGGTTTTCCAAGGTAACCGCCGATCTCACCGTCCAGAAGCAGCGCAAGAGCGCTGCCACTGATGCCGATACCATTGCCTGCGTATTCCGATGAAGCCGGCCACCGATTCCGATTTGAAGCCGGCCAGTCATTCCGATTTCATTCCGGCCAGCATTCCGATTTGAAGGCGGCCATTTTTCGGTCTGATCCTGGGTCTCGTTGATGTTTGGGTTGGGTTTTGTTTCAGGTCAAGCTGACGGATAAGCCCGAAAGCGGCACCATGCAAGAATACAATAGGTCCACCGGTTCCATTCTCGCAATACAAAGTCGCGACGGCCCCAATCAATATGCAATGTTCGGTGATCATTGTTTCCTCAGCAAAAGCGAGCCAGATCGGTCTGCATTATGCATATGGGAAGCGAGGCTTCTGGTATTTACTTCATAAGCGTAGCAGCGTCTACAGGCCTTTTGCGCCAATTGCCCCCTAGCCGAACGCAGGAATTCGGCGTAGGCGCCCCAGTTCTTCAACCGCGAATTTGCAGGAAATTCCTAAACAAGCGCGGTGACCGTCTAGTGCATCAAGTTACGCGCGGAGCATCCTCCCCAATGCCTGCATCTGCGGCCTTCTAATCCGATCAATGTGGTCGCAAGCGGGGTGCGACCCGAAGCGCGCAATCACCATCTCCGCCTTTGGCGCTATGTACAGGTTCTGGCCGTAAAGGCCCCGACCTTCAATAGCATCAAGCTCGTCGTGTGATACCCACCATTGGCTTCGGTATGTATAGCCGAATGGGAGGTCCGGCTTGGCGGGGTGGTCGAGATCTTGAAGGTCGTAGACAACACTCGCGGGAACCAGTTGCTTGCCATTACACGAGCCTTCACATCGCATCAGCTCGCCGAAACGCGCCAAGTCGCGCAACGTCACATTGAGTCCGCTATGCGCCCTCGGCATACCGTTTGTCGGGTCGATCTCGACATAGGCGTCTTCTTCGCAGCCCAGTGGCAACCATAAGCGCTCCTCCAACAGTTGTGCGAACGACCGGCCCGTTGCGCGCGACATAACCCAAGCCATAACATTGGTATCGACGCCTTTGTAGACAAATTTGCCGTGCGCCCCTTCCTTTCGTATGGTACGCAGGTATTCGCATCTATATGACTTGTCTACACTTGTGTAATCTTCAGTAAAAGCAACGTTAGTTTGCATGTCCATGACTTGGCGGAGCGTTGCATCTTCCCACCCTGTACCTCGTAATTCCGGCACAAACTGCGATATTGTCTTCCTGTCGTCGAGAATGCCCTCATGCACCAACGCCGCGGCTAGGGTGCCCGCATACGATTTGGTGATTGACTGACACGAATGTTGTACGTGCGGCGCGAGTGCGCCGAAGTATCGTTCGTATATGATCCGCCCCCGATGCAGGACCAAAATGCCGTCGGTGTAGGTGTCGAATAGCGCCTCCTCGAACCGGTTGGTGCGGTCGTCCATGTCGACGAACGTGAGCCCATCGATTTCGGTAGACCTGTTGCTGCACTCAAGCTGCGACGGTCCGCCCCGCCCTCGCCACACTTGGACTGTGGGCCGCAGCTCACGCATATGCGATAGCGACCAGCGAAGCTGAGGAAAGGTCCAAACAGTTTCATTCTCGAATGTTACACGCTTGTCTGGCGGCGGCGGCGCACCGCGCATCCAGCCAAATTCGCGAGGATCCGATGCACGGCCGTCCAGGTATTGCTGTCCGTCGAATTCGAGTACGCTCTCCGACGCGTTACCGACGGTTTGCCGTTGTTTGAATTCTGTCATACATGGGATCCAATTTCATGCCTAGGCGCCCCCGGCGCCAGCTGGCTATCGAGAGTTGCGACCCAACCTCGGGAGTTCGGACTGGACTAAATCACAACATGTTATGATCATAGCAGCGGCAGGCGCGCATTCTATGCGAAATGTCCTCGACAACGCAGCAAATCAGCGTTGTATTGCGGCCGGCGCATACTTGCGGCCCCGCTCTCGCGTGGCAAGTAGGACCTAACTTGCCGAACGCTTCCAGCTACAAGAGGCATGAGCCATCATGCGCAGTATGCCGAGTACATCTCGATTAAACCGGGTCCGAACGGGTTGACAATTGTAACGCGTCTCCGCTGTCCGAGCTACGATGAGTCAAAAATTCTCTGGTCTATCAACGATGTTGACCCAGAGGGATACGTGCGAACTCGCAAGGCAAGAAATCGCGAAATGGCATGGGCGACTCTGCATGTTGGCGACGCGATAGTGGATAACGCCGTCGCCTTCGTAGGTGGGCTCGGCTTGAGTCGTCGCATGCGACGTCTCGAAGCAACCGCCCTGGTCAATAGCGACGTCGACCAGCTCCGAGCCCTTCTTCATGCCGGACATCATTTCGCGGGTGACGAGCTTTGGCGCGGCAGCACCGGCGATCAGCACGGCCCCGACCACGATGTCGGCAGAGAAGCATTCTTCCTCGAGCGCCCCGACGGTTGAGTAGCGGGTGCGCACACGGCCGGCGAAGAGGTCGTCGAGATTAGGGAGGTCGAGATTAGGGAGGTCGAGATTAGGGAGAGAGAGGGGCTTGGACCGCAGTTCCCACGTGACCAGAGTCAGCCCTGCAAGGTGTAATTCAACGCGCCAGTCCAGTTTAGATCCTTCCAAACAAGACGTCTTGTGGCGATGCAATCTGCAGCCTTCGGAGTCCAGCGAGTTGGCGAGTTCGCCGACCTCTCTGAGGCCAGGGTATCCGTGCTTTGTGAAATCGCCAGAGCGATCCGGCGAAAGCCAAGGGTAGTTCGCAGGAAACCTGCATCATCGAACTCGATTTCGCTGAATGCCAACAATGCAGAGCGATAAGGTGTCGTTCGTTAAATGACGGACCGGGATGGGTCCAATCAGCAGGGAGCAATGGCGCACCGCTAAGACACTCCTCTCGGTGGCGACGAAGGTAGCTTTCAAGAAAATAAGAACGAGAAAAAAGGGAACTATAGATGAACAATCATGTAACGACGGTCGTAGTTGCAGTCTCCATGGCGGTTGCGTCGATGTCTTTGTCAGCCAAGGCTTGCGCCGGCGAAGTCCTTGATCGTGTGCTCGCGGCACAGACATTGACGGTAGCGGTCGGGTCCGACTGGGGAGCCTTGTCTCACTTGAACGACCAACATGAACTCGACGGTGATGATGTAGAGGTCGCGAAGGGCATTGCGGACTACTTGGGCGTGAAGATCAAATTCGTGACCCCGGGCTGGGATATCATTCAGGCAGGCCAGTGGGGGGGGCGTTGGGACATGGCCATGGGTCAAATGACGCCGACCAACGATCGCGCCAAAAAATTCGCCTTCCCGGCCATGTACTTCTACGAAGGCGAAGTCGCTGTCGTTCACAAGGATAGCAAAGCGACGAAGCCTTCCGACCTGGAGGGCAAGATCGTCGGCGTCCGAGCGGGAACTCTTGGCGATTTGTATGCCAATCACAAGCTCACACCGGCATGGATCGGCGCTAAGCCAATACAATATCAATTTACAGCGGGCCAAGTGAAGGCTTATCCAAGTGCTAACTCTCTTACGCTTGACGACCTGCGCCTCGGCGATGGTGTTCGTCTCGATGGCGTCATTACTGAAGGAACGACGGCGGCTGCGGCAATCAAATCTGGCTATCCATTGAAGGTTATTGGCGATCCCTTATTCTACGCCCCGGGCGCTGTCACAATCGAGCGTGGCGATAAGGAGTTTATCGACAAGGTCGCTGCCGCGGTCAAGAAGATGAAGGATGACGGCACTCTTGCTAAACTCTCGGTCAAGTGGTTCGGGGGGGATTTCAGCGTCGATAAATAACATGACACAATCGTGGGCGTCCCCTTCCCGGGGGCGCCTCTTCTTAGGAAGAAAATGCTTATGCTTTACCACGATACAGTTGAATCTGAGGTGCTCGTCCACAAGCCATGGTTTATCGGCTGCATATTTGCAATTGTGCTCGCGGTTTTTCTTATCTTCAACGTAGCGGGCACCACGATGGGCGAACTCCTACGGCCCGTGATTGGCGATCACGCACAAGTGAAGTTTTACAGTCGCATTGCGATCGCTTTTGTAATTGCCGCAATGTTCTGCCTCAACCTCGTGCTGATTGGTTTTGTCCCGCTCAAAATCCAAATCGGGATCGTATGGTTTGAGTTGGTGCTACTGTTCCTTTCGCTCTTCGCGGCATTTGACTTAAGCATGCCATTTATTTGGGCAAACCTGCCATTTCTAATTACGCAGGGGGTAGTTACTACAGTTTACGTATCAGCGATGTCACTGCTATTTGCGTCGGCTATCGCAATAATCGGCGCGATTGCGAAACTGTCAAGCAACGGCATGGCTTACGCGATAGTCAGCTTCTACACTTCATGCTTCCGGGGTCTGCCGCTTCTCATGCAGGTTTATCTGATCTACATGGGCTTGCCCCAGGTAGGTTACGTTATTAATGCCGTGCCTGCAGGCGTGTTGGCGCTTTCGCTATGCAGTGGTGCCTACATGACGGAGATCTTCCGTTCGGGCATAGCCAGCATCGATCGCGGCCAGTGGGAGGCATCCCGGTCATTAGGTTTCGGCTTTGCGCTCACAATGCGCAGAATCATTCTGCCGCAAGCGCTTCCGGTTATCATTCCCCCGATGGGAAACACGTTCATCTCAATGCTCAAAGACAGCTCTCTCGTTTCGGTTCTTGGCGTTTGGGAGCTGACGTATCTAGCTCACTCACTCGGCCAGCCAACCTTCCATACTATGGAGATGCTAGTAACAGCGGCAATGATTTATTGGATTTTATCCGCCTGCCTGGAACTGGTCCAATCCCGGATCGAGGACCATTTTGCCAGAAGTAAGAAGCGATGATCGTGAATTCATTGGTCAAGCTAAAAAAGACGTCTAAGTTGGTTCGGCCATTTTCAAGGCACTTACAGATGCGCCAATGAACAAGAGAGATGCAATATTGAGCGACGAAGTCATCGAAGCTAAGAATGTATCCAAATGGTATGGTGCCTTCAGAGCACTAACTGACATCAACCTAACCGTCCGCAAGGGCGAACGTATCGTCATCTGTGGGCCCTCAGGCTCGGGAAAGTCGACGCTGATCCGTTGCGTCAATCGGCTCGAAGCGCACCAGGATGGCGAGATTACCGTCACTGGGATTAGGTTACATAACAAAATGCGCAACGTAGCTGAAGTTCGCAAAAGCGTCGGCATGGTTTTTCAGCACTTTAATCTTTTCCCGCACATGACCGTGCTGATGAACTGTATGGCGGCGCCGATGTGGATAAAGGGCGTTCCAGAGGGTGAGGCTAGAAAGATCGCGCTTAAATTCCTAGAGCGCGTGCGCATTCCCGAACAGGCGAACAAATATCCGGCTCAGCTCTCCGGGGGACAGCAGCAGCGCGTCGCAATTGCCCGGTCCCTCTGTATGGAGCCTGCAGTCATGCTCTTCGATGAGCCGACCTCCTCGCTCGATCCAGAGATGGTCGCTGAAGTGCTCGAGACTGTGACCGGACTCGCACGCGACGGCATGACCATGGTATGCGTCACCCACGAGATGGGCTTTGCGCGCGCCGTGGCCGATCGAGTAATCTTCATGGATCGAGGTGAGATCGTCGAAGAGGGTACACCGCACGACTTCTTCAGAAACCCGCAGCACGAAAGAACGAAATTGTTTCTCAGCCAGATCTTGTCGCATTGAGGGAGCCATCCTTCAACGAGGCCGTTCGACCGAGTTACTGTGTATCGAATGCGTTGCCTCAGGCCAGCGAGACAACATGTGCGGATATTGTATTCGTACGTATTGGCTGACATACATCAGAGCGTTCTCGGCAAGCGCCTCGTTCCCGGAAGCGCGAGAGTAGGATCCCGCTGAGCTTGTGCGCAGCCCACCGTGCCAGTTCGCGTCCAGGCGCGCTGAGGATTGGCTCGCCACACATGATCAGGTTGCAAGAGTGCGGCCTCAACCCTCTGCCCGCAACCGACCACAATCTGCAGACGTCGTCCTCTGGCAGATTCCCGACCATCTTTGGGTGAACCAAACGGATCAACACATGTTAAAGAACATAACCTTCGACCGCCACAGCTCCGACAAGCTTAAGAGTGAGGTCACGATCGACATTGATAAATGGGGGGTTCCTCATATCAAGGCTCAGAACTTGCACGACCTATTTTTCGCGCAGGGTTGGAATGCAGCTCGAGACCGCCTCTGGCAAATTGATATTGCGCGCAAACGAGGTCTCGGTCTCCTGTCACGAGACTTTGGCCCCGGATATTTGGAGCAGGATCGGGCGGCGCGTCTCTTTTTATTTCGCGGAGCCATGAGTGCAGAATGGCAGGCGTACGGCCCGGATTCCGAAGAGATATGCTCAGCGTTTGCCGAGGGGATCAATTCCTACGTAGACAGTTGCCATGACGGTTTGATTGCCTTGCCACCCGAGTTTGGCCTCCTCGGTCACACTCCCGACTATTGGAAACCCGAAGACGTCGTTCGCGTGCGAACGCACTCACTAACCCGAAATGCGATTTCGGAGCTTCTGCGCTGCAGGGTGATGGCATTGGCAGGTGTGGAACGAGGTACCCGCCTCGACAGGTTGAGACAAGAATTGTCACCTCCGATAGCGCCACGACCAGCGGAGGGCCTTGACCTCGCCTTTATGACAGATCGAGTACTGCAGGATTTTCGCTTGGCAATCTGTCCCGTCTCATTCTCGAGGGAAAGACTTGCAGCAAGTCTTCAGGAAGCTGACCGTTGGACCCGCGTAACACCGAGTGATGAGATCATGCAGACGGTGTTCCAAGAGGGCTCAAACAACTGGGCCATATCCGCAACAAAAACCACAACGGAGCGACCAATCCTTGCTCTAGACCCGCATCGCAAGCACGTCCTTCCGTCCATCAGGTATCTTGTACACCTGAGTATGCCCGGGCTCGATGTAATTGGCGCTGGAGAGCCTATGATCCCAGGAATCTCCATGGGTCACAACGGGACAGCCGCCTTTGGTCTGACTATTTTCGGCGCTGACCAAGAAGATATTTATGTTTACGAAACCAAGAGTGAGGGAAATAAATACTTATATAAAGGGGCCTGGGAGCAGGTGAAGACTATACACGAGAAAATTCCAGTTCGCGCCCACACCGACCAGGAGGTAAAGCTTCAGTTCACACGCCATGGACCCATTTTAAACCAAAATGCTGAAAAAGACCGCGCCTTCGCACTGAGAACCGTATGGATGGATCCCGGCATGGCACCTTACATGGCCAGCTTGGCCGTAATGCGCTCTAAGACATTTTCAGAATACACCTCCAGTCTAGCAAACTGGGGTTGTCCTTCAGTTAATCACATCTATGCGGACACGTCGAATGTAATTGCGTGGAAACCGTCAGGTGCGGCTCCGGTCCGAAGAAATTGGGACGGCCTGCTTCCGGTTCCAGGAGACGGTCGGTTCGAATGGGAAGGGTATTTGTCACCGGACGATGGGCCGTTCGAGATGAACCCCGCCAAAGGTTTTGTCGCCACTGCCAACGCAATGAATGTTCCGGAGGAATGGAGTAGATCGCATCCTGCTTTTGGCTACGAGTGGTCTGACAGCAGCAGACATGATACCCTTCATACAACTCTCTCACGATCAGAGAAGATCTCGTTGCGGGACTGCATGTCGCTGCAATGTTCGGTGTATTCGCCGATAGCAGTTCGTATTCTTGCGAAACTAGACACTCTTCTCGGTTCGGTTGCAAACATGCCTGCGTTGCACTTATTTTCTAACTGGGACCGGCATTTGGATGCGAGTTCGCCAGCCGCCGCGTTCTTTGAGATTTGGCTTAGCAAACACCTTGGCCCGACAGTAGCTCGCTTAGAAAGCGCTGACGATGAAGTGTTGGCACTGCTCGTGCCTTTACAGCCTTCGGCCATAGCCTCTTGGCTCGAACAGGCAGAGCCTAGTGAAAAGTTGAAGCATTCCATAATGGAATCCCTAACTTCTGCCTGGAGTGAATGCATATGTCGATTTGGCGACGATTCTGCCTCATGGGCATGGGGCAGTATACATAAGCTTGATTTGCGCCACCCTCTGCAGGCACTGACGTCTGAACAATGGTCGTTGGGCGCCATAGCCCTCGGCGGAAGTAGCTCAACGCTCAATTTTTCGAGTTACCGAAGCGGCCAATTCTCTGTTTCAGAAGGACCGTCAGTGCGGATAATCATGGACGTTGGGTCATGGGATGACAGTCTCTTTATTAACAATCCAGGTCAGTCGGGTGTTCCGATCTCAAGTCATTATCGTGACCTCAATCACGATTGGCAACGGGGCGAATACAAGCCCTTGTTATATTCAGAGGAGTCCATACGGAGGGAGCTCGAACATAGGGTCGTCCTGTCTCCCGCTGACTGTTGAGGATGCGACAGTATAGGCCGCTTACCATTGTAGCAGGAACATATCGGTCGAACTCACCTGGCGGCAAGGTGAGGATCGACACTTTAGCGCCCGCCGGCCGACTTTGATATTGACAGCGGAACGCCCGGCCGGAATCTGGATGCGCTTGTGGGGCAATGATCCCGCTGGTGTGCGGCGACCACCCCTGATCGTCACGAGCAGGGCCGTCGCGGCCTCCAATAATGTTGCAGGAGACTTAGAAGCGGGATGTCCCGCATTGGCAATTGCTCTGCCTTGGGGCCATAGGGAAGAGGGGTAAGGTGCTGGCCCGACCACCGGAGAGCGCGTCTGTTACTACAAGGCTCGATCGCGGCCGCATCACGGCCCTCGGCGGCTGCCGATAACGCGCGCTTCGGGCGCTACCAGTACGCATTGGCGATAATCGCATCTGCTGTAGGAGAGCACTTGATTCGAGACTGACAGTGCGACGGTCAACAGGGTTCGCTATCATTGTCGAGCCGAGTTCAAGAATGGACACATACCTCAGGGAGGACCTTTCAGGGGGCAGACCATTGTCTGTCTCCTCATCCGAGAAACAAGCTAACCTCGCAGAGAGTGGCATCAGGGCAACACGTCATTGTCCTTCGATGCGACTGAATATCGACGACTTCAACGCGGCTTGCCGCCTTCGCGTATAGCCGCAGGACCTTGAATGCCGGGAACCAGCCGAGAAATGTTGGCGGTGGGTGAGCGCCTTTCATTTTTCAAGTCCGCTACATTCTGTCTGTCATATACCCGAAGGCGGCGATGCTTGTTGCCCGCCCGATGTGGTTAGCAGTTGACGTGCCTTCTTATGTATCTTCATTCAGCCTGCGGTGGCACGCTGGCCGTTTCGTTGAATGGCGGGGGAAAAAAGGCGTTGATGACTCAGGCTTGCGTGGAGCACTCGTGGGGCGCTCGATTGACAATGTTATTCGTGGAGAATGCTTTCCTTTGTGGAGGAGGATGATTCTCTCGTCCAGTTCCTTGTCGGCCTCGGTAAGGCGATGATTCAGGCGAAGGTAGTCGGTCCAGGTCGGCGTACGGAATGTCTCCGTCCATAGCACAGGCTCCTGAAGGTTGCGCTGGAGAGTCCAGTGCCGAGCACCAACGCGACTCTGTACATGCCGGCACCCGCGCATGGCGAGGAATTCTTCTAGATTTTCCACGAGTATGAGGTACTCGACTTTGACCACGATGGGGCCGCTTCTCGGCTTGAGACTGAGGGCGACTGCCGGCGCGTCGAATTCCTCCAAAGGGTCGGGCTCGGCCTCGCGACCCTCGCGAAGGGGAAACAGGACGCCGCTCGCAATGGAAGAGGCAGTGCCAGAAAAAGGGAGCACGCCGCACAGGCGACGCATGCCAGCGTCATTAGTTGCTCTTCTGACAAGCTCCGTCTTAATAGGCTGTTGGCGACGCCAGCCATGACGGCGCCTGTGCCGAAGCCGGCGATGATGGTGCCATAGGCGAGCGGTCCTTCGCCCAGCTGATCGCGGACAACCAATGGCAGCAGTGCGAGTATGGCGATGCCCGACAGGCCAAAGAAGGTTCCGCGGGCGATCGCCGTCTTGATTTCCGATGACATCGCTGTGAAGCGCAGCCTGTCATAGATGGCCGTCCTCATTGACTCACGTGGGAGAAGTGAGGAGCGAACCTTCCATTTGCATCGCCATATGGTGACCAAAGGGATCATATAGGTGAGTGTAAACATAGCGAAAGCCGTCATAAGTCCGAACGACGCAATCATGATGCCGCGAGCGCCGGTCCCACGGTCCGTGCAGTGTTGAAGCCAATGGAGAGGAGGGTGACGGCAGCGGGAACTTCGCGTCGGTCCACAATATCGCCAACAGAAGCCTGCCAGGCGGTATCGTTGAGCGCGGCACCACTTGCGATCAAGAAGCTGAAGCCGAAGATCATCCACGGGGCGATAAAGCCCAGCACCACTGAAGCCGTAGCATCGCGGATGCTATTACCATTAGGCATCGGCCGGCGAACATGACTCTTCGACGGCTGAAGTTGTCGGCGAGAACCCCTAGCGAAAATGGACAAAATGAAAGCGGGCAGGTTAGACGAAGCCTGCTCGAGCGCAACCATCAGATCGGAGGTCGGAACCGTTGCCATTAGCCAGCTGATAGCAACGGTCTGCATCAGCCAGCCAAGGGAAGAGACTTGAGAGGCTAAACCAGATTGAGCGAAATGTCGTATTCCTGAGCGGCGCAAACGTCTTCGGCGAAACTACATCCGCATCTGCGCCCGCCGCTTTGCTCATTGCTCCGACCGATTCGGTTCCGCCAAGCTTAACCACTTCGCGCGACACGATCCTCTTACACGTCGGATGCGCCAAATGCAGTCTTTGTATTAGTGTCATCTGGTAGCGAGATGCGGAGGTGGCGGCGGAGAGCCGTCGCTGGTGTCGCAGCGGCCTTACATCAGTGCAAACATGCTGTTGCGTGGCGCCGGCACAGTTCCCCCGGCGTCGGCGGCTTCGCCGGCAAGAATGCGAAGGCGCGCCGACTCGCTGCCAAGCTCAAGGTCGTCAGCATGGTTCTTCTGGCCGAGGCTGACGAGCTTGCCGAGCAACTCGGCGCCTTTGTCGGCGATCCTCTGGCGAGAACAAAGCTGTCGGAGACCAGCGTTGCCTGCATTGAGCGGCCGATGAAGGCACTATGCGCATCTCGCTGCGAGATGCAGCCGATATAAAAACAGCATTTGACGCTAGCCGCCAGGAAAGGGGATTGTCACCCCGCATGAGCCGGCGAAGCTTTTGTTCAATTTCGAACATGGACGCGATCGCGCGTTTTGCGCAACCAAACCACGACACACTGATTGAGGTGAGATATGGCGACGACACGCTCCGCAATTCCTCTGACTGGTGTACCGTTTCCGATATCAGAGTATGAGCGCCGGCAAAACAATGTGCTGGATGCGGTTGCTACGGCAGGCTTGGACGCAATCGTAGTAACGGCGCACGGCCACTTGAAGTATCTCAGCGGCTACGATGGGAGCGGTGGATATTTCGCGCCTTTCCCTCTTATTCTGATGCCGGGTCGGGTCCCGATATTTGTTGTCCGAGAATATGACGAGCAGGCAGTACGTTCATATAGCTGCATCGAGGAAATTGAAACCTATACACATCAGCCTGATTTTGGCAGGGTCTGCGCCGATGTATTGCGTCGACTCGGACTGGACAATAAGCGAGTCGGTTTCGAGCTTGGCTGCTGGAATCTCGCGCCCGCCGACGTGCGCGCAGTCCAAGACCAGCTCCCGGATCTGAAGATTACTGACGTCACCCGACTGGTCTCGTCAGTGTCAGCAGTGAAAGGAGAACTTGAGTTGGCGTGTATGCGCGATGCTGTTCGACTCACTGACGTGGCAATTCGAACCTTTCAGCAATCGCTTCGTCCCGGCATTACGGAGATCGAAATGGCAGCGGCCCTAGCTGCGGCGGTAACAAACGACCCCAGCAACGCCGCTGGGGATATCGGGCTTGCGCCGGGTACCATTTTGTTTGGAGAGCGAGTGAAGTTGCCCCATGCGCCAGCGACCCATCATCCTCTCAGCAACAACGAACCTGCCTTTCTGGAGATAGGGGCTTCGAAACACGGGTATACAGTGGGAATGGTTCGATGCGCAGTCCTTGGCAAACATCCCGAAACCGAATCTTTGCACGGCTTGGCTGAAGAGGTCATTGCGGCCCTTGTCTCCTCGATTCGACCAGGTGCTACGCCGGCGGACGTTCACGCTGCTGGGGGCGAGGTGTTGAAGCGATCTGGACGCAAGGGCGTCTTCCGCCAACGAACAGGATACCAAACTGGCATCAATTGGACTGAGCGCGGCGACCTAAGCCTGGAGCCCGATGTAAATGAACCACTCCGAGCTGGCATGACCCTGCACATGCCAAACATTTTGTGCAGCGAAAGTGGCTACCTATTTGGTGCCGGCGCACACGTGCTCGTGACAGAGCGCGGCGCGGAACTCCTGAGCGAAATCCCGCCAACACTTTATCGGGCGTGATGCTAGGCGGCGTGGACAAATTTGAGCCAGTATCTGGCGGTGGCTAGGTAGACCATTCCGAGGAAGCTATTGGCCAATTGATCGTAGCGGGTGGCAATGGCCCGGTTGATTTTGAGGTGGCCGAACATGCGCTCGATTCGGTTCCGCTGCTTGTAGAGCGCCCGGTCATACTCGATCTTCACGCGGCGGTTTGATCGGCCGGGTATGACGGGTTTAATCTTCCGCTCGGCGAGATCGGCGCGAATGGTATCGGCATCGTAGCCCTTGTCCGCAAGGAAGGCGTCCGGTGCACGAGTCCCCCTTTTCCGCCCGCTGCCGAGACATGGGCGCGAACTGTGGTGCTGTCGATGCTGTAGTGGCCGCTGTCCGCCATGACCTCGGCGAGCATTACCGCCACGGTCTCCCAGACCCCGGCCTCGCTCCAGCGTCGGAACCGACGATAGATGGTGTTCCAACTGCCGTATTTGGGCGGGACATCCCGCCATGGAGCGCCGCAGCGGAGCCGCCAGAGAATGCCGTTGATGATCGAACGATTCTGCTTGGGAGGTCTACCTCGGCCGCGTTTGTCAGGGTCGATGGGCAGCAAGCCCTTGAGAACACGCCATTCTGCTTCGGTGAGATCGCCCCTGCTCAAACCTGCCTCCAAAAAGCAGCCTTGAATCAATCCTCTTGGGCTACGTCAATCGCATCGACGTCCGAAATTCCGTAAGGCGGATATACTATTCCGCCAAGGTGATGGACAGTTCGAGAGGGCTGTCGCTATCCGCGAAAAATCGGCTGCCATCCTCAAACTCGATCACCACCTCTCCATCGCGGTGGCGCATGACACGGCGAACAACCTTGCCAATCAGCATCGACGTAGCTCGTTCGCTCTCTTCTTCCAGTGTCATTCCCAATGCTAACAACCCGATCGCAGGAAAGCGACCCTGCTAACATCGAATTTGTCCACGCCGCCTAGGGTCTGCGGTTTGCGGATTGAGTGGCAAAGCGCATGCAGTCCTGGAAAGTAGGTCGTGGGAGGGGGAGGAGTGTCGCGATGGTGACAGCTCTTCCTACTCAGACCTTTGCCATTGGCCGTTGCCAGCAGAGCCAGAGTTTATGATTGCCAGCACTTCGCAGCTGGTCCTCTAAGGCCGAAGCTTATCCATTTGAGGGCAAACGGCTTGTTATCGGGTCGCAGTCGCCGGCGCCAACACCGAGGCCTGAACGCGGGGCTATCTCGGTTCTAGATGGTTACGATATCCAAACTGCATTTGACGAAAACACCGGTGGCATCGATCATTAATTACGCACCGGCGCCTGATCCAAATTACTCAAATGCGGGAACGTGCCTATGGTTGGCGTTGACAGGTTCAAGGAGATCGAGATCGAAGCGATGACTTGGCGCCGGTACCTGCACGAGAATCCGGAGCTTGACTATCGGGTGAATGACACAGCGGCATTTGTGGCGGAAAAGCTGGCTTCCTTCGGGATTAACCACATCGAGTGCAGGATAGCTGAAACCGGCGTGGTTGCGTTGATCCAAGGTCAACTCGGAGATGGGCCCACTATCGGGTTGCGGGCCGACATGGACGCTCTGCCTATACTCGAAGCTTCAGGCAAACCTTGGACGTCGAAAAGGTCCGGACAGATGCACGCGTGTGGTCACGACGGGCATACTGCAATGCTCCTTGGCGCCGCGAAATACCTCGCCGCGACCCGGAACTTCAAAGGGTCCGTTGCCCTGATCTTCCAACCTGCCGAGGAAGATGGCCGCGGCGGCCAAAGAATGGTCCAGGAGGGGATCATGGACCGTTTCGGGATATCTCAGGTCTTTGGCATGCACAATTGGCCAGGCATGGAGGTTGGTGCGTTCGGCATTTGCGAAGGTTCGATTTTTGCCGCGCTCGACGAGTTCGATATTGTGGTCAAAGGCAGAGGGGGTCACGCGGCCGCTCCCCATCTGACAATTGACCCCGTCGTTGTTGCAGCTCAGATCATTTTAGGCTTGCAGACACTAGTCTCACGCAACACGGACCCCACCGAGTCCCTGGTGATCTCCGTCACAAAGCTGAACGCCGGACAAGCTTACAACATCATTCCCGAACGCGCGGAGATTGCCGGAACAGTCAGGACACTGTCACCGATTTTGCGCGACTTCGCTGAAAAACAGATTGAGGCGTGCGCGGAAAATATTGCACGCGCTTCCGGGGCGAAGGTCGAGTTTCAGCATCGCCGCCTGGAGCCCCTCACTGTCAATCATCCCGATCAAACGCGTCGGGCAACAGAGGTGGCGCGTGCTCTGGTCGGCCATTCATCGGTGAACCCCAAAGTCAAACCTAGTTTGGGGTCAGAGGACTTCGCGTACATGCTAGAGGCGCGGCCGGGGGCATGTATACTGCTTGGAAATGGATCGACTGCTGCTCTCCATAATCCAACCTACGACTTTAACGATGAAGCACTGCCATACGGCATTGGATACTGGGTCAACTTGGCCGAGGCTGCTCTAGCACCATGACATTGTCCAAGCAAAACAACCTTGGCTAATCAAGGCTGAGATCACAAGAAGAGGGTAACGACATGAAATACGAAATAAATCGCCGACGATTGCTGCAGGCGACATCGACCGCCATGGCGGCTGGCGCTCTGTCTTCAATTGCGGGCCGCGTTGCGGCCCAAACACCCAACCAGATCAACGTAGTGCTAGGCGGCGGCGATTGGGGAAAGGCTAACATTGAGGCTTACGCTAAGCCATTTGAAGCTGAGACCGGTATCAAGGTCAACCCAATCACCGACGACATGGGTATGGGACAGGTCGAGTTGATGGTAAAATCGGGCAATGTCACGGTAGATGTCGGGGCGCTTACGCAAGGGTCCGGCTTGGTCGCAGCTAAGAAAGGAATTCTTGAAGAAATTGATTACTCCTTGTTCAGGAAAGAAGAGCTAGACGGAATTTATGAATTTGCCAAGCAACCGTTTGGCGTGGCAAATTTGATTTACTCATATAATATGGTATATAGCACAGACGTATTCCCAGCTGATAAACCCCGGCCGACAAACTGGGCTGAATTCTGGGATGCTGATAAGTTTCCCGGCGTTCGCACCTTGGTGTCCGGCCAGTTTGGTTCAGAAGGACCCTGGGAAGAGGCCCTGTTAGCGGACGGTGTATCTCCCGATAAGCTCTACCCGATGGATATCGACCGGGTGTTTGCCAGTTTGGACAAAATAAAGCCGCACATCCGTAAGTGGTGGAGCAGCGGATCAGAGATTCAACAGATGTTGCATGATAAGGTCGTTGACATCGCTCAATCGTATGACGGAAGAGCTCTACTGTTGATCGATCAGGGCGCCGCGACGGAGATCAATCGAAACCAGGCGAAGCTGCAGTGGGATTATTGGGTCATTCCAAAGGGTTCACCCAACGCGAAGGCTGCGCAGAAGTTTATCGAATTCGCCACTCGCGCGGAACGTCAGGCAGCATTTTGCCAATTGTTTCCTGAGGGACCAAGCAACGGCAATGCGTTCAAACTTCTTCCCGAGAAAGTTGCGCGCAAGCTCCCTACCCACCCAGATTACATCAAGAGCAGCGTTTCCATCAACGGCAAATGGTACAATGAGGTAGGCCCCAGCGGTGTTTCCAACACTGAGATGCTTATCCAGCGGTGGAATGAGTGGATCCTGCAGTAGGGTTGGTTGAAGTGCGAAAGTCCGGTCGGGGTAACTCCATACCGGGCTAAAGTCGAAACTGATGCTGAAAATGTGACGGGGAGCGGGGTAGCCCACTAGCCTCTCCGCTCACGGCATCGGGTACGACGGCAGAAGGTACGGCAAATGCCTGCTAATGCACGCCAGCGATGGTGGAGGAGCCACAGTGAACATGCACGCAATGAATACCGCCCCCCGTTCGGAAGTTGACGCTGCAGATGTGAACCAATCGGTGCCACAAATTCAGTTCAGCAGTGTTACCAAGATGTACGGGAGTGTTCCGGCGGTCAGGGATCTGTCGCTGACCGTGCGTCGCGGCGAGTTCTTGACGATTCTCGGCCCGAGCGGCTCGGGTAAGACCACTACCCTGATGCTCTTGGCCGGCTTTGAGGCCCCGAGTTCGGGTGATATTATGATCGCCGGCCATTCAGTGGCTTCGGTCCCGTCCTACCGGCGCGATCAAGGAATTGTGTTCCAGAGCTATGCGCTGTTCCCGCATCTCACAGTGGCTCGAAACCTGGAATTCCCTCTCGAAATGCGGGGCATGGCTCCCGATCAGAGGAAGGTTCGGGTAGCCCGTATGCTTGAGCGCGTGCATCTAGGGGAATTCGGCGGTCGCATGCCATCCCAATTGAGTGGCGGTCAGCAGCAGCGCGTGGCGCTAGCCCGCGCGCTGATTGCCGATCCACCCTTCCTATTACTTGATGAACCGCTTGGCGCACTCGACCGTAACCTGCGTGAGCAGATGCAGATCGAGATGAAGAGCTTGCACAAGGAGTTCGGTATCACGACGGTGTGCGTTACGCATGACCAGGAGGAGGCGCTTACTCTGTCAGACCGGATTGTTGTAATGCGCGCAGGACGTGTCGAGCAAATCGATACACCAGAGGCCCTCTATGATCGGCCATCATCGTGCTTTGTCGCTAAATTTCTGGGTGAGGCGAACATTCTCGAGGATGCCTTGTTGCTGGCCAGAGGGGGCAACGCGCCGCAAATCGGCACCGTTGCGATGATAAGGCCAGAGCGCATCAGTGTACTTCCGAAGACTGCGGAGTGGGCTCAAACGGACCAGCGGCAATATGTTGCCGGTGCGGTCGACGATATGATTTTTGCCGGCCCTCTGCGAAAATACCATGTTCGCGTTGGCAACAATGTTCTCATCGTCCGGGAACATGTCGCGGCAGACCAACCTGTTTTCCAGCCAGGCGAGGAGGTTTGCCTCACGTGGCTGCGGTCAGACATTCGCTTCGTTTCGCCATAAGCGATTGATAAGGGATATCCATGAAGCTTTTGCGCAGAATGGCCAAGGTGCCACTTGGGTTAACCGCGCCCGCGTTCGCGCTTTTGCTTGTGGTTTTCGGTGCCCCTATAACCTTGCTTTTCCTAAGCAGTGTCAATGCCCCCGATTTCTCGTTCCAATACTACGGAGCGTTTTTCGCCCAGCCAGCTAATGTGCGGGTGCTCTTTCAAACGATAGAAATAAGTCTGGTCGCAACTGCCATCTGCTTAATCGTAGGCTATCCAACCGCGTATCTGATCGTCACGGCATCCAAGACTCTGCGCATGACGCTCATCGCTCTCGTGATCATCCCCTATTTGACCAGTGGGCTGGCGCGTACCTACGCATGGATTGTTATTCTTGGGGATCGCGGGGTCATCAACAACATCTTGCTGGACGTCGGATTGATCGATCGACCTCTGCAACTCATCTATAACCGAACCGCGGTCTATATTGGCATGGTCCACATCATGCTGCCGATGATGATACTTCCCTTGGTTAGTGCGATGATGGGGATCGATCGGTCCTTGATGGCTGCTGCACGCAGTATGGGAGCGGGACCTTTCACCGCTTTCAGGCGTGTATTTCTCCCCCTTAGCATTCCAGGCGCACGGAGTGGCTCGCTCCTAGTTTTTGTGTTCTGCCTAGGATTCTATATCACGCCGGCGGCACTTGGGGGATTGCGCGATGCCATGCTTTCAACCTTCATTGCGGCCGAGGTGAATAGCTCGTTCGATATTCCGCGCATTGCCGCTGCGTCCTTCATCCTTCTCGGGTTTGCCATTGTGGTGCTTTCCATGGTCGGGCTTGACCTCTCCGGCAAACAAGAGCAAAGCCAAACTCGAGCTCCGAAGGGCTCGATGTCCCGACTACCCATTGTTCTTGTTATCAAACGAAACTTCAGCGAAATTCTGCGTCCCTATCGTGTCAAACGGTGGACGGGACGGCGCTACGTGCCTGGGGCGGAAAGGCGATGGCCTAAAGTCGTCGCGATCGTTTTTATCGTTTTGGTGATGGCCTTTCTTTTATTCCCAGGGATAATCGTTGTCATCATGTCGTTCAGTTCCGGGGCATTTTTGCAATTTCCGCCTTCGGGCCTGTCGCTTCAATGGTATCGCTCGTTTTTCGGCGATGCATCTTGGAGCGGAGCAGCTTGGACCAGCGTCGAGATTGGTGTCGAGGTAGCTGTTATTTCTACTCTATTGGGAACACTTGCTGCTTTCGGATTGAGCCGAATAAGCGCAAGACTTCGCGGCGTGCTGACAATGATCATAATCACGCCTATCACCTTTCCAGTTATCGTGGTCGGTATCGCGACTTATCTGGGTCTCATCCAGATTGGTCTAATCGGCACAAAGGGTGGTATCGCCCTCGCTCACAGTATCGGCGCTGTTGGAATTGTGGTGGTGATCGTTTCTGCGACGTTGGCCAACTTCGATCGGACGTTAGAGCAGGCGGCCAAGAGTATGCGTGCCGGACCACTGCAAACGTTTTTTCGCGTAACACTGCCGTTAATCAGGCCGGGAGTGATCGGCGGCGCCATGTTCGCATTCCTCCAGTCATTCGATGAAGCGGTCATAACGTCTTTGGTCGGCGGTCTGTCGGTGCGGACGTTGCCCTTGAAGATGCTGGAGAATATCCGCCACCAAATCGACCCGACGATTGCTGCAGTCGCTTCTCTTTTGATGCTTCTGCCTTTAATCTGGATGCTTGTCCTCTATGCCGTCTGGTGGCGTTCTCGACCGAGCATGCAGCGAACATTACAGGAAGCCGCTGCCTAACTGGCGTGGCAGATCCACTTCCTGATGATGCGTCCGACCTATTCCTACGGACTGGCGACAAGCATCTGTTCGGGGCTTCAACGGGCGGATAAAATGGCCACCTGGTCCAAAACGGAAACCAGTAAAGCTCTTGCAATTATCATCTGGCACATGCGGATCAAGGATTCGGACTATGTCTGGGATCGGCCGGCCTTGCTCGCCAGCAAGCTCAGACCTGCCGATCCTCTTGCTGCGCGCCAGGATGGAATTCGAGGTCAACGGCGCTGACCGGATCGCACAGATCCTTCGCCCGTCTGAACAACGAACAGCTAGCCAACGTCAACCGGCTGATCGCGCGATTTCTGAAATCGGCTACCCACCGCGACTTTGACCTTCCTCCTCCCTTAGTGCACCGGGATCAAGGTGACGAACCAAGGGACAGGTCAGCAGAGCGAGCCCTGGTCATCTGAAAACGCGATGGTGCCGTCTCGGACATTATATTGGCGAAGTGGTGACCGCGTGTGCATAGTTCCAGGCGAAAAAAATAGCCGTGTACAAGACCATATGCCCGGTCAAAGTCGCCAGATCACCCGCAATAGGTTAAGCAATGAACGAAGCACCACATCTTACGTTTGATCTCGATGCGCATGGCGTGAGCAGAGGACACCTCGTTGTGCCGGGAGGCGCCGACCATGAAGAGTTCTCGCTTCCGGTTTTTAGTCTTAATAAGGGCGATGGACCGCGCCTTCTTATCACCGGTGGGAATCATGGCAATGAAATGGAGGGGCCATTAGTCGCGCGGCGGCTTATCGAGTGGCTGCCACAAGCGCAAACCAGTGGTAGGATCATCGTGCTGCCAGTGCTTAATCCATTGGCAGTTCAAGCATGGAGCCGCAATACTCCGCTTGATGGTTTGAATCTGAACCGCGTGTTTCCGGGCCGTGCCGACGGGTCTGTTACGGAACGAATCGCGGATGCGGTTTCACGCGTATTGTTGCCAAATGCCGACATCGTTTTCGATCTGCACAGCTTCGGCCCAACGTGGGATTTTCCCCCGGCGGTCATCACGCATCCAATTGCTGATGCGGATCTCATGGCTAAGACGCTCGCAATGGCAGCGGCATTTAAGCTGCCCGTAACATTGCTCTGGCAACATGACGACACGGCTGGGATGTTCGACAGTTGGGCACATAGCCTAGGGAAGGTATTCGTTTGCGCGGAATTCGGCGGTGGTACGGTTAGCGCAGAAGCTCTAGCGATTTATGAAGCTGGAGTTCGCAACGCGCTCGTTATGCTTGGACTCGTCGAAGGAAAAGTCGAGGACGTGTCTTTCCGTAACAAAAGGTCCAGTCAGACCCTTGAGACGCTGATATCAGACGAGTTGAAATCGCCCGCGCAGGGTATCTTCGAACCTCGCTGCTCTGTGTTGGATGAAGTGAGGTCGGGAGATCTTATAGGTATCCTACACTCTATGGATTCTGTTTCCGCTCCGTCCATTGACATCCGAGCGCCTGGGCCATCAATCGTCCTAGCCATAGGATCGGGCGCGCATGTCGACCGCAATGAAGGGGTAGCCATCCTTGCGCGGCCGCTGCATAACTAGAGGTACAGATTAGCCGCGCCTTGGCCAGCTGTAGTAACTCCGGTATGAAGGCACTGGCCTCGACTGGAGCTTATAGGCCAGCTCCTCGGATCGATCAGCGGCTGATCCTGTCTTCCAAAATCATGCCAAAAAGATTGCTTGATCCTTGATCGCTTGGTTTATACTAACCATGGTTGAAAGTGGCGGTCCGAGATGGGAGCTGGCCGGACGGATTGATCGCCTAGCTTCTGTTATGGAAGCAGGGGCGACGATCCGGCGCACCGCGACCAAGAGGGGAGGCGGACGGTGCCGTCCCCGCTGACGCCCGTAAAACAACTTTATCGTATCTTAAAACGAGATGGGCACGTTCGGGGCTTTATATTGGCAAAACCGATTCCGAACGGGGCATAACTTAGGACAGAGCGCGCAAATCCGGCCGCAGCTCATAGCTTGGCCAAACTCGAGTATAATTCAGTGCAGATCAAAGACGTCATTCTCACGCCCGGCAACGGCGCCTTCTTTTATGACGATCAAGCTGCCATTAGGGCAGGGGTTGGCCAGGACGGTTTTGTTTACGTCGGCGAGCCATTGACGCCCGGCTTCCGTGATATCCGTGTTCCGGCAGCTTGCTTAAGCGTCGGGCTTGTCCTGGAAGACGATATGGTCGCCTGGGGCGATATGATGGGAGTGCAATACTCAGGGGCTGGCGGGCGTGACCCCCTGTTTGACGTCGGAGCCATCATGGATCTCACGTCACGTGTTGTTGTCCCGCGGCTCTTAAACATTGATGCGTCCAGCTTTTTGACAGCCTGCTCCAGTGTCTTCGATCTCCATACTGGGAAACGACTCCCACTATGCATCGAATATGGGGTCAGCCAAGCCCTTTTAAGCGCTGCTGCCCATGCTGCGCGTCGTACCATGGCGGAGGTGGTTTGTTCGGAATTTTGCCTATCCATGCCGCATCGTCGTGTCCCAATTTATTGCCAGAGCGGTGATGCGCGCGAAATCAATGTCGATAAAATGATCCTGAAGGGGGTGGATGTGATCCCGCATGGCCTCATCAACTCGCGTAGCAAATTCGGCGTTGGGGGAGAAACCTTTCTGGATTTCGTCAAATGGGTGGCGCACCGCGTCAAGCAAATCGGCCAACCAGACTATTCTCCGGTGCTGCATTTCGATGTGTACGGCTGGATCGGTATGGAGATCGGGCTCGACGTCCAGCGCATCGCCGACTTCATCAGTAAGGTTGCTGACGCGGTTCCGGAGTTCACGGTGAATATCGAATCGCCAGCCGACTTCGGGTCTACGCCGGCGCAGGTCGAAAATTACGGGCAGATCGTCGGCATTCTGAATGCGCGCGCGTCACGTGCGCGCATCGTTGTCGATGAACGCTGCAACACCTTAGAGGATGTGCGTCTGTTTGCGGAGGCTAAGGCGACCCATCTCGTGCAGATCAAGACGCCGGACGTGGGCTCGATCGCCGACAGCGCCCGTGCGGTGCTTCTGTGCAAAGAGAACAACGTGGACGCCTATGTGGGAGGCAGCTGCAGCGAGACGGATCTCTCCGCGCGAGCGACGGTTCACATTTCGGTGGCAACACAGGCGGACATGATGCTCGCGAAGCCTGGCATGGGCATCGACGAAGGTCTTTCCATTGTAGGCAACGAACAAAATCGGTTGCTCGCCATGCTTGATCGGCGTCGGGCACAAAACCTGAAAGCCGCGTAGGAAGCGCCCTGATGCTAAACAGTCTCAAGGACATCACGGTTGTGGCGGTCGAACAGGCCGTTGCAGCTCCCTACGCATCGTCTCGCCTTGCTGACGCAGGCGCCCGGGTGATCAAGGTCGAAAGGCCCGAAGGGGACTTTGCCCGAAACTACGACAAGCTGGTGCGGGGGCAGAGCGCGTACTTCGTCTGGCTCAACCGGGGTAAGGAGTCGGTCTGTCTAGACCTGAGGTTGGAGGCGGATCGCGCCGTCCTCGACACGCTCATTGCCAGTGCTGATGTCTTCATCCAGAATCTAAAGCCGGGCAGCATAGAAAAACTGGGGTTCGCGTCCGCTGATCTGCGTCGACGATATCCGCGGCTGATCACCTGCGACATTTCTGGTTTCGGGGAGTCAGGGCCGTATTCCCATTTGAAGGCCTACGATCTGATCGTCCAGGCCGAAACAGGTCTATGCGCTATCACCGGCAACCAACAGGGGCCTGCGCGTGTAGGGGTCTCGGTTTGCGATATCTCGGCGGGCATGACAGCGCACAGCGCCATTCTTCAGGCACTGTACCACCGCGAGGTCACCGGCGAAGGGACCAGCATCCAGGTGTCACTGTTTGATGCCGTCGCCGACTGGATGAACGTGCCGGTTTTGCAAAATGATTACAGCGGCTACCAGACGGTACGCGCAGGCGTGAAACACCCGTCGCTCGCGCCGTATGGTGCCTATCGCTGTGCCGACGGCAAAGAGGTCATCTTTTCGGTTCAGAATGACCGCGAATGGGTGAATTTCTGCGAGAAATTCCTGAAGCAGTCCGGGCTCACACGCGCACCTGGTTTTGCTGACAATATGGAGCGCCTCGCTCATCGTGCGCAACTTGATGAGATCATTGAACAGCGGTTTTTTGAACTATCCTGCCACGATGCGATGCAGGAGCTCGAGGCGGCCGGCCTGGCATATGGCCGACTGAACGAAGTGGTGGATGTTTCAAAGCATCCACACATTCGCAGGGTGCAGGTTGGAACACCCGATGGAGCCGTCGAGACGATAGCGCCGGCGGCGATTTTCAACTCGGAGCTCCCCTCGCTTCGCCCAGTCCCGGCTCTTGGCTCTCATACCGAGGCTGTCCGCGAGGAGGTGCGGGCGCTTTTGCGCGAAAGAGCCGCGTCAGCGTGAGCGCGCGTTTCAGTAAGGTGAGACTGCTCGCGGTTTACAAAATGCCTGTGTACCTCGGATCATTTCAGCGCACCGGCCGCCTAGAAAGCTCACTGGCAGCGCCCGCGCTAAAATCGGCCGCAAAGGCGTCTCCATGATCAAGGACACCTTTGCGGCCGTTGAAGGCGCGATGTCTGTACCGCGCTGGAGATCCCTGCTCTTCGTTCCTGTTCACGTTCCGCGCTTTGTAGAGACGGCCCATGAGCGGGGCGCAGATGGCGTCATTCTCGACCTGGAGGATTCCGTGCCCCAGGATCGGAAAGGAGAGTCACGGCAGCAGCTTCCTGAATGCGTGGCAGAGGTGGGCCGGAAAGGCGCATCTGTTTTGGTCCGCGTGAATCATGGTCTGCGCGCCTTGGCGGCCGATCTCGATGCAGCCGTGATGGCGGGTGTTGACGCACTGGTTCTTCCGAAGACGGATTCGGCAGAGTGGGTTATAGAGATCGCGAATGCGGTTTCGGAACTAGAACGTGAAAGAAATCTTCCGCAGGGAGGCATCCGGTTCCTTGCCCAGATTGAGACCCCGGGCGCCTTGCAAAGGCTTGCGGCCATTGCGTCGGCGCATCCAAGGATGGTCGCAATGGCGCTTGGCCCTGAAGACTTCAGCGCCGCTGTTGGCGGCGCCCCAGGATTCGACCTTCTTTTGACGCCGAACCTTTCTGTTCTGTTTGCCGCCCGCGCGGCCGGCTTGCTCCCGCTGGGCTTCATAGGAAGCATCGGCGAGTTCTCGGACACGCATAAACTTCGTGAGGCCGCGGTGCGGGCGCGGCGGCTTGGCTTTGCCGGAGCTTTGGCGATCCATCCGACACAGGTGGCCATATTCAATGAGGCTTTCTCGCCAAGCGCCCAGGAGCTCGAGTGGGCCCATAAAGTTGTCGCGGCGGCAAATGATGCCGCCACGCGTGGACTGTCCGCATTCTCGTTGAATGGCAAAATGATAGATCCGCCAGTGGTGCGGCGCGCCCACGAGATCCTGATTCTTGTGGGCAACAACTGACTGGCCTGTTATCAGCGGCTGAACAGGAGCGAATGGCACTACACCGCGCCGGGCAAGCCGATGCAAAATGGCTACGCGATTCCCTCAACGGCCGAATGCGAGACGAGCTGTTGAACGATGGCCTGTTCTTCGGCCTCGACCACGCCCGCAGTGCCACTGCCGAATGGAGGCAGGACCTAAATCCTGTTCATAACACTCATCTGTCTATGTCATTTGAGTGAATAGGTTTTGCTGATCTGGATGCGATCCCATGGGGTATTTTGGGTTTTGCCGCGCGCGATGAACGATGCGCTGAGCCGCCGGTTCGTCAAGCGTTGATCGGCTGAAGACCCATGGACCGTCCGGCAGAGGATGAACGCCTTCGATCGACGCGAGTCCACCGAAGGCGATGCAACGCGGCTCGCCATTGTCAAGCAGACCACGCCAGCAGGAATAGCGCGGAATGTTGTGCTTGGTTCCCGTGTAGCGGACCGTCAGCTCGCGGCCGCAGCGCCGGCAGCGGACAAGGTCGGCGAGCAGAGCGTCGCCATGCTTGGGCGCCCCGTGATGCCGGCTCGTGGGCACGTGGTCGCTCACCATCTTGCGGATCGCTTCCGCCTTTCCCAGCCGACGTAGCCTTCGTGTGCACCCGGAATCAGCGCCAGCATCTCGCGCCTTACGGCGGCTGCGCGAGCGAATGGCGGCATCTGCGCGGTCTGCGCGTCGTGCGGGTTGGAGAAGATCGAACTGATATGTCGTAGGCTGGCGCGGTATGGACCTCTCCCCGGTTCGCTTCGTGAGGACCCGATGCTGCGCCCGAATCCTCCAATTGCGATGGGGTGTGGGAATTGGCCGTCGGGTCCTGCAGCAGTGTCACCAAGACGCCAAGCGTTCTGGGATCGATATGTGGGGCAGGGCAATGCGCCACGCGGTGCAGACCGCGATCAAACATCCAGGCCGGAACTTCCAGCCACCGATCGGAGGCGTGGCGGGAGAGACTGCAGCGGAAAACCTCCCGGTCGGCGTTCTCGATCACCTCATGAACGTGAACACAACGCCCGGCCCAAGGATGCCACGGATAAAGAAACTTGCGTTCCTCGGTCCTGTGGGTGTTCTTTCCTGGTGTTGTTCAACACCGTGAGGCCGCATTCCTCGCTCGCTATTTGACCCCGGCGGTCTTCGCCGGAACCCTCGCCGCAACCGGCTCCGACGCTGCACTCAATGAAGGCTTCGCGCCTCCGCCCGTTGCTCAAACCGCGCCATAACAGAAACGGCCGAGGCTAATCGCCACTGGTTGAAAGTTCAGTGGCAGGTCAGAGGGTCTGGCTCGACGGCCTTAGCTTCAGGCTATCCGGCCAATCCCGGCGATCACCCAGCGACACGATGACTGACCAGTGCTCAGCGCCACCGCCGGAGCTGCAAAAAGAGTTGCGTATGATTGAGCGTTCGACCACGTTGCTGTCGATCTTGATATGGCCTCGTCCAGGATGCGCGAGAGGCGCTTCCCAGCGCGAGAGCGTGTAGGGGATCGCCGCTGTGAGCTTGGTCTTCTGACTGATTTGGCCGAGCTTCTCTAGCCGCCCTGGGTCCAGTGCCGTGATGGTTGAGCACTTTTTGCCTGCGTGCAGCAAGGCCTCGTTGGCCTCGGCTACGGATGTCATCCTCGATCTTTTAGAGTTCGCGGATCCTTCTTAGCGCCTCGATCGGGCGCGGCATGGCAGAAGGCGAGCGTGAAGCCGCTTTTCGTCGGCCAGCAAGCGATGGCCCGCTATAGCCGTCGACCTGCAAGTTCCGGTAGAGAGCCTGCGAGATGAGCGATCGCACGCTGGGCCTTTTCGGTCCGGCGCATAGACATAAGACGCCCGGCGGTCCGCTCCCTCCCTAATCAGTCATCGCGGGCATAAATCCAGAGTAGGCCTGTCTTCGTCTTGCCGACCCCGGAACGAGCACCGGCGCGGTCGTCGCACGTCGGCGAAGAGTTTTGGCGAGGACTTCGGTTTTGCTAAAGCAACCGTTCATGGACCAGACGTAGGTGCCAGTCCGGCGCGGCCGACTACCGGCGCTGCCAGCAGCCTGGGCAAGCGAACCAAATTGTAGCCCGCCAAGTTATGCCGCGCCCGCGGTGGCACATCCTCGCAGCTTGACCTTGGCCATGCCGTCTGAGGTCTTGACTGACCGAACCCTCCTCTGACCCCTTAGGGCAGTGCTGACTGAGATCATAGCCCGGATGGCGCTTCGTGCGGTCATCGATCGCTATACGCGAGGCTTGTTGCTTTCTGCTCAAATGGGCGTTGAAGGCAACGCGCGGCGTGATCTTGCTCTTTGCAGGTCCTTGACTGGCGCGTCCTAGGCTTCGCCAGCGCCAGTCGATGCGCCGTCGCGGCGTCTGCGGTCCAACATAGCGAGAGCGGCATCACGCTCGCCTGTGCCAGGCCTGGGTATGAAACTTTCCAGTCAAGCCGGATTGGCCAGCACCTGGGTGCATAACCAACCTGTTGTCGCGGCTTCATTAGCATGAGGTGCCCGGAAACGAAGATACGTATGGACCCCGCCCCGCTTTCCAATTGAGCCTAGGGGCTGCTGATTCCTTCTTCGCCAAGGGTCGTGAACGGCGTGATCGACCAATGGATTAGGTTGATGGGACGATGAGTGTCGCCTCGGTCGAGCAATGGTGGATGAAACTGCGATGACATGTCCGATAGGATCTCTGTAATCGCCCTGCCTGACGCCCTGCCTTCAGGTTTTCGACATAAAATTTCACCTCGGTCACACCTGATCTTAATGTCGCCAGCGATCTAATCCAGTGTGCCAGGAATGAGGTACCGTACGGCCGCACTGCGAGAATGCCTTCTTCGCAAATCCCAGTCCTCGCCGTGACTGCTAGGTGCAATACTGCAAGCCAGCTGAACCAATTGAGGATCTGTCCCCTCATCGAGGCGCGGATTGACTTGGATGACGACGGGTCCAGGCTTCGTCCACGGAGTTCAATGTTCGTTGGCCCAGCTGAGGCCGTGAGCTTGCAAGCAATTCTGTGACACGTTGACGATACGATCATGCTCGTCATTAGTCAGCAGGGTTGGTTGGACAATTCACCTCTCGGAAGAGGAAATGGGGTGGCCGGCCGAAGTCCGCCAGCGGCAATAGCAATGACCTCCTTTCCCATCTTGTTAGCGCCGCTGGTTGCAATGGCGCTTGGTACTGAAGACTTCAGTGCAGCTGTTGGCGGTGCCCCAGAACTCGACCTGCTTTTGACGCCGAACCTTTCCGTTCTGTTCCCCATGCGGCAGTCTCGGCTCGATAGGAAGCATCGGCGATTCTTAGACAATGATAACTTCGTGGGGCCGCAGGCGATCCATTTAAACATCGATGGGGCTTTTCACCAAGCGCACAAGAACTCGAGGGACCCGTCGTGTCCTCGCGGCGAAAAAGATGCGACGGCGCAAGGCAAAGGCGCGTTCACATTGGACGGGAAGATGGTCGATCTACCGGTTATTCGAAGGGTCCGAGAAATCATCTCCATGGATCAGGGCGCCGAGTTGGCCGGTTGAAGCCTCGGCGGGTTGGGTCCATTCTGGACACATAGGTTACGGTTTTGGTCAAACCACACTGAGATGACACGACAGTTAGGCGTCATGTCGCTCTGCAATTATTGCTGTCGCGCCATCACATTTCGAGATAGATTACATCATTGCAGTCCGCCCTCGGAAGAGTACCCGTGGAAATCAGGCAGTTAAGATACTTTGTTGGCGTGGTCGAAGCAGGCAGTTTCACGAAGGCCGCTGGCTTTCTGAATGTCGCCCAGAGTGCGCTGAGTCTGCATGTGCGCCAATTGGAGGAAGGCTTCGGCACTCAGCTGCTGATACGCGACAGGACCGGCGTGAGCGTGACGGCGTCAGGAGCCAAACTCCTGGAGCGGGCGCGGGCGATTCTCAAAGAAATTCGAATTACCGAGGTGGAATTGACCAACACAGCCGCTTCCCCCGCCGGGGAGGTGACTATTGGCATTCCGTCTGGAGCTGCTCGCGTCCTGAGCGGTCCGCTGCTTGAGACGGTAAGACACGAACTGCCCAAGGTGTCCCTCAAGATGGTCGAGGGTATGACGGGACCGCTAGAGGAATGGATGGCGGCTGGACGCTTCAATCTGGCGGTTCTGTACCGCACTGCGGACAGTGTGGGGCGAATGACTGTGCTAGCGCGCGAAGACCTTTGTCTGGTGGTTCCGTCCGGCGAGCCACCGTTTGAAGATGCGATATCTCTGGCCGACCTGCATGCATTCCCCCTGGCGGTTCCCATGCGCAACAACAATGTCAGGCGTTCGGTGGCTGATGTCGTCGCACAACACGGTTGCGCGATGGACGTCAAGTTTGAAGTGGACTCGCTCTCAACGATCATCAACATGGTCGTAGAGGGAAAAGCGCATTCTATTCTCGCCCCGTCTGCCGTTCAGAAAGAAGCCTCTCAAGGGCTGGTCCGGACGGTCAAGATAGTCGATCCGGTAATTACCCGCTCCGTGGTGCTTGCTGTAAATCCCAAAGATGAGCGTTCTGCGGCCGTTTCTGCGGTCCGCAAGCTCATTCCGAAGGTCGCCAGAGAATTGATTGAGAGCCGGGGCTGGGTAGCATCGGCTCCTGACGCGACCTGAGAACCATCGATCTGTAAACAACGGCATGACTTCCTTCCTGTCGGAACAGATCGATCTGGATTCCAGATGGATTTAGGCACTAATCGATATTTGACCCGCTGCGACCATCGCGATGAAACTGGCTCAAGCGAGCTCAGCGGCTTCGAAAATTGAAACGGCGCTCGCATGGCCAGAATCACAAGTGGAGCCCGCGATGTCCCACGCCAGGAGCTACGAGCTCTTCATTAATGGCAAATGGCGAGCCGGTGGTAGCCGAGCCACTTTGCCGGTGATCAACCCGGCGACGGAGAAGGTATTTGCCTCAGTGGCCTCGGCTACGGTTCCAGACTTGGATGAAGCTCTTGCTTCGGCAGAACGCAGCCGCAAGGCGTGGTCCTCACGCCCCGCCAAAGAGCGTGGCGAGATCCTCGTCTCTGCCGCCAGCAATCTGGCTGAGAAAGCTGGCGCCGCAGCCAGGGACCTGTCGTCCGAACAGGGAAAGACGATTGCCGAAGCAACAGGAGAGTACGCGCGCGCAGTCGAAACGCTGGAATGGAATGGCCGGCATGCCGATGAGTTGTCGACCCCGATTCCGTTGGGTCCGAACAGGATGATCGTCCCGGAGGCCCTCGGTGTCGTCGCTGCCTTTACGCCGTGGAACTATCCAGCCGTTCTCATCGCCCGCAAGCTCGCCCCCGCGCTGGCGGCAGGCTGCCCGGTGATCCTCAAAGGGGCCGAAGAGACGCCAAGCGTGGCTGTCCATGTCGTGGAATCTTTGCGTCAAGCAGGGATACCGGAAGGCGTGGTCAACCTGGTGTTCGGTGTTCCTGTGCATATATCACGGCATCTGCTCAGTTCGCCAATTGTCAAAGTCTTGACGTTCACGGGGTCGACCGCTGTTGGGAAACAGCTGGCCACACTGGCCGCGAATAATCTGCAGCGCTGCATCCTTGAGCTCGGTGGACATTCCCCGGTTATTGTGTGCGAAGATGCCGACCTGGCAACGGCGATACCGGCTATTTCGGAATACAAATTCGAGTGCGCGGGCCAGAGTTGTAATGCGCCCAGCAGGATTCTTGTCGCCCGATCCCGCTATGAGGAATTCCTGTTCCGGATGACGGAGGCGGTCCGAAAAATCAGGATCGGTCCACCGGATGACCCTGCAACGCAGATGGGTCCCATGGCAAACGCGCGGCGAATCGAGGCCATGCAACGCCTGACCAAAGATGCGGTAGAGGGCGGCGCCCAAATCGAGACCGGTGGCATCCCCCTTGACCGACCGGGGTTTTACTGGCCGCCAACCATCCTGACTGGCGTACCGAAGGAAGCGAGAGTGCTTCATGAAGAGCCGTTCGGACCAATTCTCACCGTGGCTCCTTTCGATACGATCGAAGAGGCGATCGATGAAGCCAACGCCACGGAGTACGGTCTGGCCGCCTACTTGTTTACTGGCGCGGCCGATACGCAACAGAGGCTTGTGGGCGGTCTTTCTGCGGGCGCTGTTAGTGTGAATTACCTGAAAGGGGTTTCCGCTGATGCCCCTTATGGAGGAGTCAAACAAAGCGGCTATGGATATGAAGGCGGCGAGCAGGGGGTGCGAAGCTTCCAGATTCTGAAAATGGTCAATGGCCTCGGTTCATTTGGATAAAATCCGGTGGGAAACAGAACACGGACCATGGCCGGTAGCGACATCACAAGGAGCGTCGCCGACGCCCTTCAGTACATCTCGTACTATCATCCTCCAGATTATATCCGGTCTCTTTCTCACGCATACACGCGAGAACAGAGCCCGTCGGCGAAGAATGCCATAGGTCAGATTCTGCTGAACTCCCGCATGGCGGCCTTTGGGCGGCGCCCGATTTGTCAGGACACCGGACTTGTGGTTGTCTTCGCAAAGGTCGGCATGGATGCCCGCATTAAGTCAACAGCCAGTTTCGCGGATCTTGTGAATGAGGGCGTACGTCAAGCCTATCTCGATCCGGACAATCCCCTTCGGGCATCGATCGTTGCGGATCCCCTCGCTAGACGGGTCAACACCCGCGACAACACACCGGCAGTTGTCCATGTCGACCTGGTGCAAGGTAACCAGATTGAGATCACCATCGCCGCGAAAGGCGGCGGGTCGGAGAACAAGGCACGTTTTACCACCCTCAATCCCACCGCCTCCGTTTCCGACTGGGTGGTCAATACCGTTTCGACCCTTGGCAGCGGGTGGTGTCCACCTGGACTGATCTCTGTCGGCATCGGTGGTAGCGCTGAAAAGGCGATGCTGCTGGCCAAGGAGGCCATGAACGAGCCCATAGATATGGCGGAACTGATCGCAAGGGGGGCGTCAAGCGCAGAAGAGGGGCTGCGGATTGAGCTTTATGAGCGGATCAACGCGCTTGGTATCGGCGCCCAAGGCCTTGGTGGTCTGACGACAGTCGTTGACGTCAAGGTTGCGACCTATCCTACTCATGCAGCGTCCAAGCCTGTGGCGCTCATCCCGCAATGCGCCGCCAACCGGCACCTGAAGTTTACTTTGGACGGCTCTGGACCCATCAGCCTCCAGCCGCCCGATTTGCGCGAATGGCCCGACATCGGAGCCGACGAATTGAACCCAGCCGGCGTCCGGCGGGTCAATTTAGATACGCTTACGAAGGAAGAGACGGCATCGTGGCGCTGCGGTGAAACGCTCCTGCTTTCTGGAAAGATGCTGACGGGCCGTGACGCTGCCCACAAACGAATGGTCGAACTGATTGATGCCGGCAAGCCGCTCCCAGTCGATCTGAGGGGCCGCGTGATCTACTACGTCGGTCCCGTCCGGGCAGTGAGGAATGAAGTCGTTGGACCCGCCGGTCCAACAACCTCCAGCCGCTTGGACGATTTTACGGACAAGGTGCTCGCCGAAACCGGCCTTTTCGCGATGGTGGGCAAAGCGGAGAGGGGACCGGCGGCCATCGCGTCGATTGTAAGACACAGAACGCCATACCTTGCTGCAGTGGGTGGCGCTGCGTACCTGATTTCAAAGTCGATTAAGGCGGCGCGGATTGTCGCCTTTGAAGACCTGGGCATGGAAGCCATCTATGAATTCGATGTGCAGGACATGCCCGTCGTCATGGCTGTCGATGTTGAGGGAAACTCCATTCACAATTCCGGGCCTCTTGAGTGGCGTAAGCGTATGGCAGCCGACAGCATCGCACGCAACATCGGTGTTTGAGTCTTTCCGGTTGGGCGATTTCGGCCAGACCCGAGCGCCAAATTATCGGGCAAGCCATAAGACGAGCGGCATTTGCGGTGCCCTGCGCCTCGGCGAGCCGGCCAAGCAAGGCCTTCAATTCACCCTAATAGTTGAATGTGCGAGTGAATACTGCATTGAGTATGCCGTCCATGCGATCGAGGGTCGAATGCAGTCGCGCGTCTATCAAGTACGGCAGCGAGATTCAAGAAAATCGGTTATCTATTTATCATGGTCTCCGCCGCCGCCGACTATTCTCTCCAGCTGCACCATTGCCCCGTTGGGCGTTGGGGCGATAGCCAAATTACTTCTGCAGCTTTTCTCAGCGGATCGCTCACCCTCAGCTGATTTTCGTACCCCATTCTGGCACATCTCGGGCCTGGAACGGATGCCTTCCACTGCTACATTCGCTCGTTTCAATTGATGATAGAATTGATCGGCACACAACGCGATGTCATCGCTGAGAGCATAGGTTATGAAGTCGAAACCCGATCCCGTGCAACTCGACAGTTGGGACCTGCGGATCCTCTCCGAAATTCAGGCAGACGGTCGGATTTCAAAAAGTGAGCTTGCAAAACGAGTTCATCTTTCGGCGTCCGCCTGTTCGGAGCGGCTCCGAGCACTCAAGGCCGCGGGGATTATTGAGGGATTTTATGCGCGGCTGAGTCCTGCCCTCATCGGCGGCATGATCTTTGTGATGGTGGAGGTCGTGCTGGATCGTCATCGTCTTGAGGACCAACGACACTTCGAAACTGCTATCCAAGACATTCCGGAAATCCTGGACTGCTGGGCAATTGGGGGGCGCGTGGATTATCTGATGCGGGTCGCATCTCGTTCTATGGCCGCCTATCAGGATTTCATGGAGGGACTGCTGCAGGCAGGCTTGGGGATTGATCAATACTATAGCCTTGTCGTCACGAAACCAGTGAAGTCCAATTCACCGATACCTTTGTCCGCCCTGAGGCAACGGTAACCCAAAAGCTAAGTTTCAACGGCGTTTGGCACGGATCCCGTAGATTCGTCGGCAAAAGGCACCCATTCCGACGAAACTCAAGGGACATTTGCGGTATACTAATTGCTGGAAAAAGGTGGCCGAGCGCTATCCGCCAGTTGATCGCGAGCAAGGACGATGCGCTTGAGCAATCTGGAACCGATCTATTCCAGGAGAGGATCGAAGCAGCCATCGGACGCACTTGCCCAGCACGGTTACGGCGAGAAGCCAAACCGGATCGTGCCTGGTTGAGGAGGCGTCCATATCTAAGATGCGAAGTGCCGAAAAATGCCTCTACCGCTACTTCAAGGGGGGAACTTTCGCCCTGGATTGGCGATCAGTGGCGATTGAGCTTAGTCGCGGTCAGCGCATCCGTGTAGGGGGCGAAATCTACAGCGAGGGTTTGGCAAGCCGACGGGTAGCGGGAGTGCAAGCTGGCCCGCTCGGCCTTGGCGACCAACCCGGCCCTCGACGCCTGCGGACATTCGGAGATCGCGTTTTTACGTCCTAAGTTCGTTGCTGTTCGAGATTAGGAGATCGTCTGTCCTGTTTGACATTGCTGGTCTCCGCAGCCTTCTAAGCGAGGAGCATGGCTGTGCCGGGATCGCGTAGGTGGGTGACAAGGCCGGTCACTCCTGCCACCCGACGTGGTCTTTGAGAAGGTGGAGGTTGCGCTACCGGCTGGAGAGCATGGTGCCAGTTTTCACAAGACAAGGGTCGCTTAATCGAATGGGCGTCAAGTTCATAGATTGCGAACAGATCATGGGGGGATTTGAATAGTGCTACTGACCGAGGCAGAGCTGAAAAGAGTTGCGAATGCCAGTCGAGGACATAGAGCCGCATCGATCGTTCTAAAGGAAGAGACGGCCGCAGCTACAGCCAGATCGTCATTCGACGTTTTTCTGTCACATTCTTTCAAGGACGCAGAGATCGTTCTCGGTGTGAAGCGAATTTTCGAGGAGCTTGGGTTCACTGCTTACGTAGATTGGGTCGAAGATTCACAACTGGACCGCACAAAAGTCTCCTCGGCCACCGCCGAGTTGCTGCGGACCCGTATGAGGCAGTCAAAGACGCTAATCTATGTGCATTCAAACAATTCTCCAGGATCCAGATGGATGCCTTGGGAGCTTGGCTTTTTCGATGGGTTTCGGACCGCGGTAGCGGTTCTGCCCGTGGCAAAAAATTCTTCGGAAACATTCTCCGGGCAAGAATTTTTGGGCCTATACCCTTACATTGATGGGACAGGACCTGCATTCCTGTTTATGAACAGAGGGACCGCGCCTCGCTCAAGAATAGGCTCTGTAAGCTCGACTGCTAACCTCACGTTTGCCAAATCCTGGCTTAAAGAATTTACCGCCACAAAATAGACTGGTGTGCTTCAAAAATGAAATATCCTGGACTCTATAATAGCGCCGACGTGGCATCCAACGAGCAGCAGGCGACGTTTCTGCGCCTGATCCGGGCAGAGTACGTTCTTCTTTTTTTAGCGTCGGTGCTCTCTTTGGACTTGTCGCCATCAAAAGCCTATTTCGGTGTCTATGCTGCGGTATTTCTTTGCTCAATGGGAGTCCTCATTTTCCGGTCGGTCACAAAGCCCGAGCAGGTCTGGTATCAGGCTCGAGCTCTGGCAGAGTCGGTGAAGACATTGACTTGGCGCTTCGCGATGCGAGCACAGCCGTTCGATGACGCGCGCGCCGCTGACGCCAGAGCTGATTTTCGAAAGCTCATGGAAGGTATCCTTGATAGCAATCGTCACCTTGGTAGCGCGTTGAGCGGCACCGATTCAGCATCCCCCCAAACAACCGACCAGATGATGTCGATAAGGGACTCCCCGCTAAAAGAAAGAAAAGACCTATATCTGCAGAGACGAATCTGCGACCAACGGAAGTGGTACGAGAAGAAGGCGCGCTCGAACAAGAGGTCCGCGAAAGTCTGGATGGGCCTTGGTATTTTTGCATACGCTCTGGGATTCTCGTTCATCGTAGTACGCATCGCTGACCCCGCGATGCCAGGCTGGCCGACCGAGCCGCTAATTGTCATCGCCGCCTCCCTTATTGGGTGGACCCAGATCAAGAAATTTAACGAATTGGCATCGGCTTACACGTTGACAGCTCACGAGATCGGCTTGACTGCCGACCTTATTACGGACGCCAACTCGGATGAGGCATTCTCCGCCGCGGTGAACGAAGCCGAACTGGCTTTCTCACGGGAGCACACCCAGTGGGTTGCTCGTCAAAACAACTAAGAGACAACAATGGCATACAGCGATCCGACCTATGTAATATTTGACGGCGATGAAGACGCTTGGGCATACCGCTTTATGAAAGGGTGGAACGCCAGCGAGAATGTGAGTTTTGAATTCGCGAACGCTCACGATCTGGACAATATGACGAGCCGAGCACAGGACGAAGATTATGTTAAACGCAATCTTCGCAACAGAATGAATGGATCGAGCCAGGTACTTGTCCTGATCGGTGAGAAGACGAAAAACCTTTTTCGCTTCGTGCGCTGGGAAATGGAATTGGCTCTTGATCTAGGTCTGCCGATAATCGCAGCAAACCTTAACGGCTCGCGGCAACAAGATGTGAGCTGTCCGCCTATCATCAGGGACAAATGTGTTGTGCACGTGCCGTTCAAGATGAAGGCCATCAAGCACGCGCTAGCCAATTGGCCGAGCGAATTTCATCGGCTTTCAAACGCTCAGCGTGGCGATGGCGCCAGGAGCTATGGCGAAAGCACCTATCGCGATCTCGGCTTATAATCGCCACCTAAAAGCACTTAGCCGCCCAAACATCCTCGCCATCCGCTGGCGGCGACTAGCCTTAGCAACGTCCGCCAGCGTGTTCCGAGCTTGCCGAGCGATGATAAGAAGAGCACGACGTCCGATTTGCTGAGTTTGGCTGAAAGCTGCAGGTCATGTGCAACCTATTAGAGGAGCCCCGCTCGAAGCGTCGGATCGTCAGACAAGATCATGTCGCGCGAGGGCGCTGGTTTCGCGAGGAAAAGGAGCGGCTGTTCGATGTTTGAGGCTTGATCCAGCGTTTCGAGACTGCACGAGCGGCCAGCATTGATGGAGGCAGCTTTTCAGGCCGCGCAATTCTGTCGGCTCGCCCCCTCCTGCGAGCCGCAGCTCGGCTCGCCCTGCGCAGCAACCACGAATTTGCGATCGCAAGAAAGGCAACACGCTGACGATAGAACTTGGCGGCGCTGGTCGGCTGCGAATCAAGATGTCAATGGCAAGGAGCTCTCGCCGCGCGTCTTTGCCGGGCCGAACCTTCTGGCTATGCTCCTTCGAGAAGTCTGCCGAGCACCAGCCGCCGCACCGCCAAAGCTATCAATATGCGCGAGGGCACGACCTCAGCCTCTCAGCGCTGGCCAACCAGGTTGGAGCCTGTGCCGCGGCACGGAACCCGCTGCCTGCTGATCGAGGCGAATGTGCTTTGCCCCTGATCACCTCATTACCACCCTTGGGAAGGGCAAGACCGATCCGGACCGTCAGAATGTAAGGGATGACCGGCAGTTCGGCGGAACATGGCCGCCGGCGCTCTATCGTGCCTCGCGCGGCCGGCGGGAACAGCGTCCCGAGCGCTATTCATCCGTCAATATCGCCCGCTAATCGGGCACTATGCTGGGCGCATGCGCGTCGTAAGCTGTTCGTGTTTGCAGGACGCGCCCCCGACCCTCGGCTAAGGCGAAGGTGACGCCTTAGTTTTCACGGCAATTCGGGCCGATCCCGCGAATTTCACGGCGAATAACCTGCATTCCCGAGAAACTCAAGGGACGTTTCCGGTATGCTATTTGCTAAACAGGTGGCTGGCCGAGTGCCCTCCGCCAATTTATCGCGAGGAGAGGGACATGCGCTTGAGCAATCTGGGAACCGAGCAACTCCGGGAGAAGGATAGAAGCTTCGTCTTCCATCCTTCTACGCATCTGGCCAAGCACAGCCGAGGCGAAACGCCAAATAGGATTATGGCCGGTGCGGAAGGCGTCTATATCTGGGACACCGAAGGCCGAAGGAGCCTCGACGGTTTCGGAGGACTCTACTGCGTCAACATGGGATATGGATGCACGGAGATCGCCGAGGCCATTGCCAGGCAAGCACACGAATTGCCGTTCGCGCACGTCTATGCCAGCCAAGGTACGGAGCCGGTCGCCCTGTTGGCAGAGGCCGTGGTCGAGTATTTCGGTCAGAACATGCGAAGGGTCTATTTCGGCCTCTCCGGTTCCGATGCCAACGAAACCAACATCAAGCTGGTCTGGTACTATAATAACATTCTTGGCCGGCCCGAAAAGAAAAAGATCATCTCGCGAAATCGCGGCTATCACGGGTCTGGATTGGTCACGGGTAGCCTAACTGGCCTTCCCTTCTTTCACAATTTCTTCGACCTGCCTCTGGATTTGGTGCGCCATACAACCACGCCGCACTATTACCGCCAGGCGCGTGTCGAGGAGAGCGAGGAAGCGTTCTCCCGGCGCTGTGCCGATGAGCTTGAAGCCTTGATCCTGGCCGAAGGACCGGAAACGGTTGCAGCTTTTATCGGAGAGCCGGTACTTGGGACAGGAGGTATTGTGCCGCCCCCCAAAGGGTACTGGACGTCCATTCAAGCGGTGCTCGACAAATACGATATCCTTCTAATCGCGGATGAAGTGGTCTGTGGCTTCGCGCGAACCGGCGAGAAGTTCGGTTCCCACCTGTATAACATGCGTCCGGATTTCGTGACCATCGCAAAGGGTTTGAGTTCCGCCTACCTCCCCATCTCCGGGTCAATCATTGGCGACCGTGTCTGGTCGGTTTTGGAACAAGGAACTGAGAAGCACGGCGCACTCGGCCACGGCTGGACATATTCGGGGCACACGCTTTGTGCCGCAGCCGCGCTCGCCAATATTCGACTGCTTAAAGAAAAAAATATTCTGGAGCATGTCCGCGATGTTGGACCGTATTGGCAAGACCGGATGAAGGCCGAGCTGGCGGGACATCCCATCGTTGGTGAAGTTCGCGGAGTGGGTATCCTGTCGGCCGTAGAGATGATGCGGGACCCAAAACAAAGGATACCATTCGAACCCGACCTTCAGGTCGGGGTGCGCACTGCAGCTGCTCTGTTTGAGAATGGTGTCATCGGACGGGCCATGCCGCATGGCGACATCCTCGGTTATGCCCCCCCCCTGATCATTACCCGAAAAGAGATCGACATCATTGTCGACGCGACGGTAAAGTCGGTCGATACCACCTATCGCGCGCTGAAGGCCGAGGGTGCCGTATGATTTTGCGATCGCGAAGGAGCGAGTCCGGAGGCAGGCATGTCCCTGCGCGCTACTGCGCCGAGCAGACCCAAAACTGTTGAATTCCAGATATCTGATCTTGAGCATGCTCCGGGCTATTTCAGTCACGATTTGTAACCGAATCAGTTCTGCCGCCGCTGTCCTGTTGCCCAACGACCAGGACCTCTGTGCGGCGCGCCCTGCGGGTGTACCTCCCCGCCGGCAGGGCGCCCTTTTTGACCCACGTAATCAGTATCATTATGGCCCGTGCGGGATCGAGGGTCTGGTAAAGGTCATCTGCACGTTCCGATGCAGATTGAGCTTAGACGTGCCCTTTACATCATTGCAGCGGGCCATAATCATTGCGGTGAATTTTATCACGTCAGGTATATAGAAGGACGATACTCACACGCCACCCCGTTCACAAGGAAAGGCATTTTAATATTGTTGAGACGATTTGCCTATCAAAGAAAAGAAAGCATCGCAACACTTCTTTGCGGATCACGGCGCCCCGGGTGGGGGATGAGCGGCTATCCGAATTGTTATGCTAATGCCGACCCAAATTCCTGCAAAAGCTGGGGTCAATGATGGCTTTTGGTCAGCGCAGGATGATTTCTCCTGATTTGGTCGGTGCAGGGGCGGTCATGATTTAATGCATGGAGATTCTCTGATTGAGCTGTTGAGATCATGAGGCGTCTGCCAGACGCCCATCGGGTGAGCCCAGCATGATTGGGATGACCGACGAAGATCGAAAGTGTGGCAGCATTCTGGAGCCCGGTCAGCCCAGCGACGCCCGCGAATTCAATCACGTTTGTCGGGACATACACGACGCAGCCGGAAGGCGTGCAGAAAGAGGAAGAATCGAGCGCGACGATGACGAGGCACATGCCACTTGTTTTCGAGACATTCCTTGAAAGACTGTCACAGAGTATCGATGAGGCAGATTTCCGGGATGCCATGGCTGAGGCGGCCGGACGACTTGACCTAATCTTCTTTGCCTACCTCTCCTTGCCAGCACGGCCTTCCGGCAAACCGAGGTTAATTTCAAACTATCCACCCCGCTGGACCAGACAGTATCTGGAAAATCAGTATGAGAAACTCGATCCTGTGGTCTTGCGTGCTCGAAATGGCGGCTGCCCGTTTCACTGGGGATCGAATTTGGGAGGCGATAAAATGTCGCCGGCTCAACAGCAGCTATTCGATGAGGCGGCTCAATTCAGCATCTGCTGCGGTTTGACGATCCCAATTGTCGATCTCCGCGGCCGCATCGCTGCGGTTACTTTTGCCGCCGATGAGCCTCGTCCAGTATTTCTTCGGGTCGCTGAGCGGTACGAACAAGCTCTTCAACTGATGGCGGCCTGCTTTCATCGTTGCGTTCGCCGCAAATTGCCGAGCGATCGAACAGTGGATGGGGTTTCGCTGACATCCCGCGAATATGAGTGCCTGAGGTGGGCAGCGCGGGGTAATTCAGCCTGGGTGACCGGCCGCATCTTGGGTATCAAGCCACGCACGATCGCTTTTCATTTGGACAATGCCAAGAAGAAGCTAGGCGTGCGAACCCAAAATCAGGCTATAGCCCTTTTGGGGTCCGAAGGGTCCTCAATTGTCTGAGAAGCTTTTTGATCCCCTTGTGCTCGGGCCATTCGATCGCGCGCTTTGTATCGAGCGTTGACTGGATGCCGAGATCTTCTGTTCCGCCGGCTCGGGCGATGCAGCCGTATTCTTCCAGTCCGCGCCGGTGATCATAGTCTATGGGTGCTCGAGCGGGTGTGTCGTCGCTGACGAGCTAGTTGTGGAGCCTCAACAGGTTGTCCTCGGTTAGAGCGAGGCGACTGATAGGTGTTTTGGACTTTAGGCTCCCGTGGGGACGGTGCCAATTGTATCTGTGCAGCCAGACCGGCAACTCTGCGGCGCGGTGATCTGAAGTCGGATAAGCGATGGCATAAGCCCATTCGCGCAGTGCTGTCTGGATGAAGCGCTCGGCCTTGCCATTGGTCTTGGGTGTATAGGGTCTTGTCCTGACGTGCTTGAGGCCGAGATCGCGGCAGGCCTTGGCGAAGGCCTTTGATCTGTAGCAGGAGCCGTTGTCGGTCATGACGCGGGCTATCGTGACGCCGAGGCTGGCGTAGTAGGCCACCGCCGCCTTGAGGAAGGCGATGGCGCTTTCTTTTTTCTCGTCGGGCAGGATCTGCGAGAAGGCGATGCGGGAGGCGTCGTCGATGCAGACATGGACGAACTCCCAACTGCTGCCGCGCGAGCTGGCATTGCCGGTGCGCTTGCCGGTAATGCGATGACCGATGCGCTCGAAACGACCGAGCTTCTTGATATCGATATGGATCATCTCGCCAGGATGCTCGCGCTCGTAGCGTCGGATCGGCTCGGCCGGTTCGATATCCCGCAACCGCGACAGTCCGGCACGCTTGAGAACCCGGCTAACGGTGGCGGGCGAGACGCCGACCTCATGGGCGATGTGCTTGCCGGTCCAACGTTGCCGCCGCAGCGCCATGATGCGCTCGGCGATCAACGCAGCGGTGGCCTGCGGCATATTGGCGGGCCGCGAGGAACGGTCGATCATGCCGGCCCGCCCTTCGGACTTGTAGCGCTCGACCCAGCGCGCCACGATCTTGGCCGACACGCCGTAGACACGCGCCGCATGGGCTTTGGAGAAAGCGCCTTCTATCACCGACAGCGCCATCTCCTCTCGACGCAGCGGTGTGAGACGGGCATTCTTATGGATGTTCATTCGGACCCTCCGGTGAGTGCTGAAGCTTGGTAACTCCAGTCTCCCCGGTCCGGTCCGAATGGACAACCTCCCGAAAGCTCACAGCTAGTCGTGCGGTTATATAGTTTCCGAGGATGGCCCGCTTGCATACCTGCCTGCCGGTAATCTCTAACCCTTGACTTAGGGCGATGGCTATCGGTTATGCGGCTTGAAAGCGAAGAGGTGGACCCTTCGTCGAGCGCCGGTACGATATGGAGTGCTGCTCCGGGCTAATACCCATCCAGACAGAGCGGAACCTTCTATCACGTCAGACGCTCGGACAGTTGCCAAACCCCGATTTCCTGGGAACTGAATTGTGCTCGCCACCGGGTCCATTTTGCCGGCGCGTCTGTGGTGCAGGCCCCGATCAGCCTGACCAATGGCACAGGAACGCTTCTATGACCGAGCACTGCGAATTTGTCAGCTGGCGAACAATTCCTTGTAGCCGCTCGTCACCATCCAGTTCGCACGGTCGAGATGACTACGAAGCGCCTTCCTGGCGCGCTCCGGTTCAAGTGCCGGATCAATGCCGAGGATCAGTTGGGCCATTTCCTCTTCGGGCGCCTCATCGGCTGAGGCGTCCAGGAGCCTCATATAGATGGTAAAGTGCGCCCTGTCGTAGGCGGTAAGACGGTCAGACCAAGGGACTTCGTCGAGCAGTGTTGAGCTTTGAGTCCTATCTGTTCCCGTTGATTGATTCATGTCTGCCGCGAACCTCGCATGTTGATCGCTGGATCCAAGGCAGAATATCCCAAAATGGGATAATCCGAAACGGGGATTAGTCGCTGAGCCGGTCTCTACCTGCCGGTTCACCTAAATGCCCAAATCTCTTCGATCTCCCCGCCACCAGCGGTTTCTGGCCCAGTTGATCTCACTGCGCAATGTCAAAGGGCTGACGCAGGCGCAGGTGGCTGAGAAGCTTGGTCGTCCGCAATCTTTCGTGGCGAAATATGAGGGTGGCGAACGGCGTCTCGATGTCATTGAGTTTCTCGACGTAACTGCGGCCCTCGATGCTGATCCGTGTGAGATTCTGTTGAGCCTGCGCACGTAGTGGGCGCCCGCGCCCATCACCGCGCGTGCCGTGTGCCGGTGGGTCGAGCCCCGATTTTCTTGGCTCTGGCGTCTCGACCATTCCGCTGCGCCTCCTAGCGCGTCGTTAGACTCTCGCAATTCGCTCTGTTTTGTGCCTTTCTCAGCAGGTGGCGCCGCATCCTTCTAGGCCCGCCGCGGCGTCCCGCAACCCTTAGCCAGCTGTGAGCTTTCAGTAGGTTGTCCATCCGGCCCTTCGGATGCGGTGCGGCTCAGACGGCGGACCCGTTCCTGTCATGATTCGCCGCCGCACCCATTCCTGGGAAGCAGCCATTGGCGAGCGGAGGACAAAATGATGAGACAGCGAAGCGCTGGGCCATCCGCGCTGTGGTGATACGTCGATGCATGGCGGTTGCGCGACTTCGTTGCTTGAAGCGAAGCGACCGCACCGCCCATTTCGTCAACTGGCGAACAAATCCTTGTAGCCGCTCGTCACCACCCAGTTTGCACGGTCGAGATGACTGCGAAGAACGTTGCGTGCGCGCTCAGGTTCGCGTGCCGGATCAATGCCGAGGATCACTTTGGCCATTTCCTCTTCAGTGGCGTTGTCGGCCGAGGCGTCCAGGAGCCTCATATAGGTTGTAAAGTGGTCCTTGTCGTAGGCTGTAATGCGGTCCGACCAGGGGACCTCGTCGGCGAACGGCGTGTTCGATCTGGGCTGCAACATCGCTAATTCTATCTCCGGCCAATGGACCCGCGAAGCCCTGTGCCTGCTAAATGTGGATTACATATTATAGTTGATAAACTCAAGCCGCCTGATCCGCTGGCTTGCGTGCATGGATATGCGCAAGTTGGTCGGACGGAATGTGCAGAGGATCAGGCAAAGGAAGCGCCTGACGCAGGAGCAGCTTGCGGAGATTTCCGGGTTCAGTCAGCAGTACATCAGCGGCTTGGAGAAAGGCCGAAGAAATCCGACAATTATCACGATCTATGAACTGGCATTGGCCCTCGGCGTCAGCCACATGGATCTGGTTCGGCCCGACAAACAGGCATGATACACCCGCCCTCCAAGTAGCTGGCCGCCTGATGGCGCGCGCCGGGTGCTCGTGAACCCAGGCTTTTCTTAGGGTCCCCCGGCAGCCCCTGCCATTTGGCTCGCCCTGGCCCGGCGCACCCTATTGGACAGTCGGCCGCTGCGGTTTTTGTCAGCCTTTCCTGGGGCGGTCGGCATTGCCTTTTAGGCCCGCCGCGGCCTCCCGCAACCTTCGCTCTCGCTTCAGGTCCTTCTCTTGGTTACGATCCTTCGGATGCGGTTCGCCTCTTTCAGCGGGCCTAATCGCTTTCTGCCGCCCACCCCACGGGGACAGCCACGCGAGACTAGTATGGAGCGTTGCGGTTAGCGCACGAACAGCAAAGGAACTGAAAAAACAGGCAACTGTCGAAGCATGGCTGAACCAGCCATCGTGTCGGCATCTTGGAGCCGCGTGTTCGCCTTGAGGCCCTGCCGGTAGGATCCCTGCAGTTGAAGTCATTGTCGGCATTCTGACAACAATGGACATGAACCGCCGAACTATCAAGGCGACCAGGTTGTTGTCTAGCAATGGTTTTCCGAATCGGCACGGCACTTGCGTTACCAAAAACAAGTACGCCGCGGCACGGATCGCCCAAGAGGCTGAACGACCTGATCTGTTTGACCCTCGCAGCAGGGGTGGATGGCTAACACAAAGGAAACTTTGAAGGTGGACGTTTTCGAAAGTTCTCCAATACCTGTCAGGAAAACACGGACGCCATCTTTCTCGGTGGATCTAGCCTTGCTGGGAGTCGCATTCGTTTGGGGGGCGAGCTATCCGGTCGGGAAAGGCGCACTGTTCTACGCGCCGGTTTCGATACTTGTTCTTTATCGCTTCCTGATTACTACGATCATTACGGCAGTGGCTGCAAGACATGAGATCGCATTGGTCTCCTGGGGCGATTTCATCCGCGGCTTCGCATTGGGAACAATACTTTTTTGCATCTTTATTGCTGAAACTTACGGCGTTGCATCGACAAGCGCAATGAACACGGCCTTGATCATATCGCTTTGTGTGATTTTCACGCCGAGCATCGACTATGGGCTATCACGGCGACTTCCACCTACGGGCATTTTGGCAAGTGCTGCCATAGCGTGCATCGGTGTCGGCATTCTCACTGGCGGGATCAGCAGGTTCAGCCCGGGTGACGCGCTTGTCTTGGGGGCCGCGATTCTGCGAGCGGTTATGGTCGTTTCCACCAAACGCCTTCTGGCCGGCCGGCAGATTTCATCTGCAGCCCTGACGGCCATCCAAGGATCGACGGTGGCAACACTTACTTTCGTTTTGGCCGTCGCTCAGTTCGGAATTTCAGGCCTTGTTGTGAGGGCCACCCTTCAGTTTTGGGGCGCTGTTGCCTTCCTTGCACTCTTCTGCACCCTCGCTGCATTCTACATTCAAAATGCCGCAGTGAGAAAATCCACACCGACACGGGTTGGCTTCTTGATGGGAACAGAACCTTTTTTTGGTTTCGTTCTAGCGCACCTTCTTCTGAATGAGCCTTTGACAGTACCGAGCTTGATAGGCGCAGGCCTCGTCCTCGCTGCGACGTTTGCTGGCATCTGGTTTGAGAGCAGGACATCCAAATGAACCCCATCTTGGCTTCCACCAAACCCGCCATCGGCGGCATTTCGAGTTTTGAAGATCTGGAGGCTTTTCCGGACCGAACCGCACCAGTTGCAACCATGTTCAGCGGCGGTCTCGACAGCACCTATCTTCTCTACAAGCTGCAAAGCCTTGGCTTTGCGAACATTGAAGCTGTCGCAGCGGATGTCGGAACGCGCATCGATCAGCCTTTGTTGGAACGGACGGCAGCCATGTTCGGCGCGCGCTTTGTCTGCCTCGAAGGGCGGGATGCCTTTGTCGAACAAGGCGTGAAATCAGCCATTCGAGCCCACGCCAAGTACCTTGGCATCTATCCGTTGAGCAGTTCGTTGAGCCGTCCCATAATCGCATCTTTGGTTGTTAATCATGCTAGGTCAATCAACTCACGGCTGGTTCTTCATACAGCAAACCTTTCTCAAAACAGTCTTCCGCGCCTTAACAATAGCATTAAGCGCTCAGGATTTTCCGGCAACTTCGGCAGTCCGTATGAATGCTCTGTGATATCCCGACAACAGAAGACCTCCGACCTGTCCAAGTGTGGAGCGACTTTTGTGGCGGACCGCACGTGGAGCGCGGACGAAAACCTCTGGTGTCGGGAATTCGAGTCGGGGCCTTTGGAAGATCCCGAGAACTTTTCCATCCCCGAGGAGGCATTTGCTTGGACGCGCCACATTCCCGCAGAGCAGCCGGTAGAGATCAAACTCGGGTTTGCAGACGGAAGTCTCGTGTCAATTGATGACCGTGATGTTGCATTGGTCGACGCAATCCCGTTCCTGAATAACACGGTCGGCAAATTCGGGCACGGCCGCTTTGTCGGGCTTGAACACATCACAACCGGCCAAAAGGTTCTCGAAGTCCGCGAGGCCCCTGCCGCGGCCATTATCTTCGACGCGCTGCGTCACCTCGAAACCGCTTCTCTTGACGTGGCATCAATCGTTTTGAAGCAAGGGCTTGAGCAAGCCTGGTCCCAAGAGGCGGTTTCAGGTGCATGGGGCAGTACTATTCACCAGATGTGCGAACGGGCCATTGCATCCGCCCTCGAGGGCGTTAGCGGGAGCGTCAGCTACATAGTCGATCACACACGCTTTTTACCTCGGTCGATCCGAGCCAGGACGCCGAGATACATTAGGGACCGCGACCTTTGGGAATACCAAGCCGCAACCCACATAGCGTTGTCCAAAGCGTTCCGTCCTCGCCAAGTCACCAAAAGGGAGACACCCGTGGAAAACAACGCACCCCAGGCGCCGGCCAACCTCAGTCAACAATGCACTGACGGTCTGGTGACAAATGGATGGTGGTTTTCAAAAGGCGAGCGCGCCGAAGCCTGCTTTGGCATCGAAATTGATGCAGCCTGGAAGAACTTTGCTGACCATTGGAATCGACTTCTTCTCGATGAATACATGCGTGACGGCGGAACATATCGTTACCGGCGCTATAGCGCTTTTGAATATGACGCGACTGACGGAATCTTTAGGCTCCTACCCCACGCCCCCTACGAACAATCAAAAAGTGTCAATCATCTGAATGGCGGCTTCAAGCGCCACTTCGAGCCCCTTGAAAACTCCTTTATAGACCATCCCGTCTTAGAAAAGATTCTGACAGGTTTCTGCAGAATTCTATGTGAAGCCGCCCGACATGATCGTTGGAATATCAAGATCCATCCCTACCGGATTGTCGCGCGCGATGGTGTAAATGGCAAACCGGCACCCGAGGGCCTTCACCAGGACGGGGTGGACTTCATTGCTTGCTATATGATTGGGCGGGTCAACGTCACCGGCGGCATGAGCATGATCACCGACGCCTCAAAGGAGTTCCTCGGCGAGGTCGAAATGAACTCCCCGAATGATTTTGTGATCTGCAACGACCGCGAAACCTTTCACGATGTATCGTCGATTGTGGCCGAAAACCTGAAAATGCCGTACGCTTATCGCGACGTCCTTGTGATCGCCTTCGAGAAATTATAACGCCCAGCGCGCCGAGAGCATTTTCAACAAGGTTCAATACTGCTTGGTATCCTCTCGGGTGTTCCTGGTGCGGGAACAATGCAGGATTAATTTCTTGCATCTAAACACCTAGATAGCAGTTTCGCCTCTCTGGTATGATGGTTTTTGGCCTCGCGGATCTCGCGTAATACGAATGACCGTGGACACCCCCGATCTTCGCAAGAAAGTGAGAAATTATCCTCATGCTGTCCGACGAGGTGGTCTGCGGCTTCGGAGGCACCGGGAACTGGTTTGGTAGCCAGACATTTGGGATGGAACCGGACATGCTCTCGATCGCCGGGGGGCTTTCATCCGGTCACCTGCCCATTGGCGGCGTCATTATCTCGACAAGATTTATCAATGCGCCGCTGACGAGGCCCACAAGGTCGGCGTGTTCGGTCACGGTTTCACCTACTCCGGTCATCCGGTGATAGCGGCCGTCGCCGCCGAGGCGATCAGGATCTACAGCGAGATCGATTTCGTGACCCAGGCGCGTCGTCTCGGCGATCACTTGCATGGAGCCCTCGCGGACGCGCTCGGCGACCATCCGCTTGTCGGTGAAGCCCGCGGCCGCGGCTTCATCGCGGGGGTTCAGATCGTCGAGGATCGTGCGCCCGTCGCGTCTTCGCGCCCGAGCTGAGGATCGGCGATGTCGAGCGGCGGTGCCGCGAGCACGGCGTCATGATCCGCAATATGGGAGAAGTGCTTGGAATCTGTCCGCCCTATATAATCACCGAAAGCGAGATCGACCCCTTGGTTGACGGCATTCGTTCTGCACTCGACGGCGCCGCTGCTGCGAATTCCCGGGTCGGTCGGGTGGCATGAGTTCCAGCATTAAGACCGACTGCTTCACTTCAGTGGATATTATCGAGCAAACGCTCACCCGAGGGGTGCACTTCATCCGTGTCCGGTACAAAACGTCACCCATGTCTCAGGTCGGGCACGCCGCTCGCCAACGACACCGAGTTCGGCCTCGCGGCCTACTTCTACACCGGCGATCTCGGTCGCGCCTTCCGCGTGATGGAAGGACTGAAGTACCGGCGTCAATGAAGGCCTGATCACCACGCCGGAGGTGCCGTTCCGCGGCGTCAAGGAATCGGGCCTCGGCAAGGAAGGCGGCCTCCAGGGCATCGTGGATTATCTCGACACCAAACATGTCTGCATCGGCGGTCTCGGCGTCTAGTGGTTCCCGCCTGACATAGGAGTCCAATCAGAGATTCCCTTTCTGGCCTGCGCGTGCGAGTCTGGCGCATGCGCACAGGAAGATCGTTCACCGTTTCGTCGGCCGATCGCGTCCGTCTGACGGCGCTGATCAGGGATCGCAACGCCCCGCAAAAGCATGTCTGGCGCGCCGAGATAGTGCTTTTGCCCGCCGACGGCGTCGGCACCGGCGAGGTCATGCGCCGCATCGGCAAGTCGAAGACCGACGTCTGGCGCTGGCAGGAGCGCTTTGCCGCGGAAGGCTGTGACGGGCTGCTGCGCGACAAGACGCGACAGTGGCGCATTCCGCCGCTCGGTCCCGATGTCGGCGAGCGCGTCGTGGCACTGACGCTTGCCGATCCGCCGGGCGAGAGGACCCACTGGACCGCCGACATGATGGCGCAAGCCGCCGCAATCAGCGCCAGCGCCGTCAGGCGCATCTGGAAGGCGCATGGTCTCGCACCCCACCGCTGGCGCCAGGTTCAAGCTCTCCAATGATCCGAAGTTCGTCGACAAGTTGCGCGCCGTCGTCGGCCTCTATCTCGATGCGCCGGCCCATGCCATCGTTCTGTCGGTCGATGAAAAGAGCCAGATCCGGCGCTCGACCGCACCCACCCGGCCTGCCGATGAAGAAGGGGCGGCTCGGTACGATGAGGCACGACTACAAGCGCAACGGCACCACCACCCTGTTCGCCGCCCTCAACGTCCACTATTGTCCCGTTGACGAGAATATCATCTTAGTTGCTTGTAAAAATTTGTTCTCCACTTCCGTCTCCATCGTATCTCAGTCAACGCGATGGAGCAGGAAATGACTACAAACATTGTGAAACTGGAAGAAGGCAGGGCAATCGGCTCTAATCGTGACGTGCCGCTGTCAGATCATGAGGCGGAAGCCCTAGGGCATCTTGCGGTGGCGCTGAGTGGCATTTCGACGACCATTCGGTCCGCCGCCTACAAACACGCGCTAAACTCTAGTCACGCGATGAAGCCCCTAAAGGAGACGGAGGACGCGCTTACCGACTACGACGCCTTGGCGAGGGCGGCGGGCCGAAAGCAGCCGAAAGCGGCGGAGGAGGACGACAGGAAGGGGGACGCCCTAGCGAGAGAGGCCGCCGCACAGGTCAGCAGGGTCGATCAGACCCGATCTTCCCGCTGGAGCAGACCGCGAAGGGTACCGGTGGCATCAACGGACTACGTTCGGCAGGTGGTCATGGCAGATAGTCAGCTTGGAGCAGTGTCGGCACTGGTAAACGCGCGGCGAGTGGCTCCAGAACGCTTCCATGCTTCTGTTCCCAGTGTAGATAATAATCCGGATGCTCCGCTTCTGACCTCTTTTTCGGACTATCTGAGCAGGGTGTGCGGACTGGAGTCAAAGTCCCGCGAAGGCGTTCTCCTGGGCAGCCGCCGCTTTCTGGATTGGTTCCATCACCACCATTCCCGGCCAAGCCCTCGGCGCGTTGACGGCTGAGCATGTCCTTGCCGCTGTCGAACATCGGCTGTCACTATCGGCGACCTCCGGTACCCGCACCGGCAGCAACTTCTCACATCGTATTGGGCTGGCCACCACGACCAGAATCTCGCGCGCGTCGTCCCCAGGACGCCCCACTGGCGTTTGGCTCATCTAACCCTCGAACTCGGCTACGGCCCGTCGACGGTCTTCTTCACATGGGTCGGATTCGACGAAATGGACGAGGTCACAGGCGACGGCCATGCTGAACTGCTCGACGACGGCTCCATCGACATCACCTTCTATCACAACGGCGACGAGGCAATCCTCAAGGCCAAACGGGACACTTCTTCAACGGCCTGCTAGGAGATCCGTGTTCGCCTTGCGCTGACAAAGAAGCTCACACATGACGTCCGGGAGACGATGCTGGCAAATGGTCTGGCTGAAGCATTCCACCCACAATACCAAAGCCCGTCCCGATCCAAAGCGCTTCTAAGCACTCCACCTCAGGCGCAAGGCCGGTTGGCCAGTGCATCTTCTTGGTCCGCCGGAAGAGAACCCCGCCCGACAATAGCTTCATGAGGTCTTGCGCTGCAGTGTCGACCGTAAAAAAGGGCGCGCGAGGCGCCCTTCATTTAAACCGGCAGTCGGGAAGCAGACTTCACTCTGATATTCAAAAGCGGTAGGTGACACCTGCGCCTATCAGCCAGGGATCGAGCTCCGCCTTCCCCGTCAGCTTCGCGCCGGTCACCGTGACGTCGAAGTCCGGCTTCAGGAAAAGCTTCTTCACGTCGAAGTTGAGGCCCCAGTGCTGGTCCACCATGTAGTCGAATCCGACCTGCAGCGCCGTGCCGAACGTGTTCTTCACCTTGAGAGCATCAGCGCTGCCAGTGTCCTGGTTGTAGAAGATCGTGTAGTTCACGCCGGCGCCGACATAAGGCTTGAACGCGCCGAGATCGGTAAAATGGTACTGCAACGTGAGTGTCGGCGGCAGCAGCCAAACTTTGCCGATGTTGCCCAACCCTCCGATCGTCCCTTGGCCCGCGATGTTGGCATAAGTGGTACCGAGTATGAGTTCGGCGGCGATGTTGTCGGTGAAGAAATACGAGATATCGAGTTCCGGCGTCACCGTGTCCGAATACGAAAGACCGGAGCCGGGAAGCGTATCAACGTAGCCCAGATCTTTCGTAACGACGCCCAACGCCCGCAGGCGGACCTGCCAAGGGATTGGCGCTTCGGTGACCGAGGCTCCCGTCTCCGCCAGGACGGTCTCTGCTTGCGCAGGCTCCGCGGCGACGGCCTGCTGTCCCACCATGATCAGGGCCACCGCCGCTGCTGTTGCCCGCGCTACGCCCATTCGCGTTCTCGCCATGAGATTCACTCCTTGATGTTCAGAAAGGATGCACTGCACTATTTCGTCTCCTGCTCGAATGAATTGTTGATGGACCTCAAATGCCCCTCTTGCGTTGCAACGCGTTCCGCCGTCTCCGGAGGGTGATCGTTGAAGCCGATTGCGCTGCGGAGAAAATTGGTGCCTAGACTGATGAATGCGGCTTGCTCCCGATTGTCCTCGCCGCAGCCGTGCCCGCCTGCGCTGGCCTCGTAGAAGTAAGCGGGATAGCCAAGAGCCTGCAGTTTTGCGGCCATCTTGCGCGCATGGCCCGGATGGACGCGGTCGTCGCGTTTCGTGGTGGCGATCAGGATAGGCGGATAGGGCTGTCCCGGCGCTGCGGCGTGATAGGCGGAGATTTCCTTCAGGAAAGCCCAATCGTGAACCTTGTCCGGATCGCCATATTCGTCGATCCAGCTCGCGCCCGCCAAGAGCTTGGTGTAGCGACGCATGTCGATAAGCGGTGCTGTGCAGAAC
>NZ_RZQE01000800.1:0-1676 GCF_004022955.1 Mesorhizobium sp. M7A.F.Ca.US.002.01.1.1
GTGTGGTCACCCTGATCCTTCAGGTTGTCGGCGGAAATGCTCGTCGCCTACCGAAGACCAAAAAAACTCAAAATCGCCAAGACGACGACCACCGCACCAACGAGCCAAATGAGATTGTTCATGATCTCTCTCCTGTTGCTTTCGAAAGTTCGCGCCTGGCAGCCCCGACTGTTCGGGACGCTTCTTCTTCGAGTTTTACAAGCTTCTCCCTGATCTCGTCCGGCTCGGCATGCTCCAATCCGACAACGTCGTTCCTGGTTTCGTTCAGTGAAACGATGATCTCGTCGAGTTTTGCGTGAATGGCGGCGGTATCGCGATAGCCTTGTAAAAGGACAACACCGGTGATCACGATGGCGGCAACCGACAGGGCATAGGTGACCGCATTTGTCAGTCCAAAAGGCACCAGGGCGGTGCACAAAACCATTGCCATGAGCATGACATAGAAGCCTGGCGGCCGAGATAGGAAGTCGGAGGCCGCGAAAAGGAACCGATTCATATGCTGGCCAAGGTCATCAAGGCGACCACTGCGGTAATCGCCACACAAACAGGCACCGCTGCCAGCGAGCCTGCCTCTAAGATCCGACTCTCTTTGTCGCGCAACATCAGGTCACCTACTCCAAGTTAAAGATTCAGGGGTTCGGCGTCGGAAGGGACGTTGCTGCGCCGATCCACCACATGCCAGCCAAGAACGAGTGCCATCACGAGAAAGGGAACAGCCGCGAATAACCAGGGTGCTTGGTCCACACTTTATCCATCTGCATTCTTCCAAATTCGAGAGACAACAGCCGCGGAAGCCAGGCGTTCCAGTCGCTGCCCCTGACAGGACCAATGCGTGTTCCAGGACCAGACTTAGGCCCCAAGGGGACTAGACCTAAGTACCTAGGCGGAACGTTTAGGGCGGCTCCAGGTTCAACTTGCCGGGCGGCGCGGGACGATGACCGTATTGCGCCCGTCCCTACAGGAGTGCAGATATGAACATGCTTCTAAAGAACACCGCAGCAGCGATGTTGCTATTGGCTGGGATCGGCTCAGCCGCCGCGGACGACATCATTATCCAGCCGGAACAGGACACCGTCATCCGCGAATATGTGAAGAAGCAGCCCCTGGCGTCGGTCAAGCTCCCCGGCGTGGAACTGAATGTCGGGACAGCTCTGCCGGACACGGTTGAGATCCATGAGGTCCCCAACGTCAAATACCGCTACGTGGTGGTCGACAACCGCACGGTCCTGGTGGACCCGGGTACCCGAAAAATCATAAAGGTTTACGACTGAACGAACCATCCAGCCCCGCCGCCATCGCTGGCGGCGGGGTTGAAGCGTACAAATCTCCACAATCCGGTGACGAGCCTTGAAGTCGCGACATCGCAACCTTCCAAAGGTCCGGGCTTTATGGATGATGGTCGCGGCCAGGCAGAGTTTTCCGCTCAACAAGCCAGTCCAGGAGCTCAAGGACTTTCAGGGCAGGATCTGTGCACGAGTAATACGCTTTTTGGCGCTCCTGCCTCCGGGTGACCAAATTCTCGCATTATGCGAGATGCTGGGAGAGTGCTGAATTGCTAAGCCCTAATCGCGGCGCCAGATCAGAAACGGATATTTCTCCGTCAGCAAGAATCATTAGAGCGAGAAGGCGCTTTTCATTAGCCATGGCAGCGAGCAGCTCGGCGGATGGCGCATGAA
>NZ_RZQE01000801.1:0-1676 GCF_004022955.1 Mesorhizobium sp. M7A.F.Ca.US.002.01.1.1
ATCTCGCGGCGTGAAGGGCGGGTGAGCGAGCAGAACGCCGACACTGCGGCGCGGAACAGCCTTTCGGCCTTTCCCGAGTCTTTTCTTACCGCGATTTGCCTGAAGTCCGAAGATGACACGAAGGATACGCCCGTACTCGTCACAAGCTTGGCGCGCTCGACCGGGACTGTGCCGGTTTTGCGAGCGCCAAGAACAAAGATCAAGTTAGCGACGATCCGTTAGCGTTCCGTTAACCCTCTGCCGGCCTTAATGACATTTGGAGGCGTTGCGTTGTGCTCCGGGGAAACCGAGAGGAATGCGCGAACCATGGGCATGGTACTGTCTTTCGTGCCGCGTACGGCACCAAACACCAGAGCAAAGCAAACCGCCGAAATGCCGGCGGCGGTGATCATCTTTCCCGGCATCCGCTATGAGCGGTCGCATGCCGGCGAAGTGCGGCCGGTCGATCCCGACAAGACGGGGTCGCCAGGGACGAAGCCGGTCCCGCACCACTGAGTTTCGGCGGCCACGGACCTTTGGTCCGGGATCATGTCTAGTGCATGTCGCCCAAAAGTGACCTCGGTTTTGGAGAACGACATGCATGAAAACAAAGACCTAAAGCGGGTCGTCTGAATCCGTTCAGACGCGACACGCTCTAGAAGTCCTGCAACTCACAGGAACTCTGTTCGAAGAAGCGCGACACGATCGGCTTCCAGCTGTCATCGGGGACGAAGGCACGGATGACGAAGATGCCTTCCTCGATCGGCGCTTCGACGAAGATCGCCCCCTGAAGATCCTCTGGAAGGTCCTTGCGCACGTCGATCATCTGCGCCGGGGTCAGCACCACGGCATCCAGAACGCCGCCGGTCGCTGTGTGGTCGTTGAAGGAATAGATGTTGTGGCCGCTGCGGTCATAGACCGACACCGACCAGAACGGGACATGTCCAGGTGCCTTGACGCGGACCAAACCTTCGCCCAGGTCGAACCGGCAGGCCGTCGCATAAAACAGCGGATCGACGGATTTCACCACGGGCGCGCCACCGGCCTCGGCATCGAGCCGCGTCATCTTGTAGAGGTCCGACGCCATTGACAGCCGCGACCAGGCATCGCGCTCGGAAAACTCAGGCACCAGCAGCAGCACGGCGATGTGCACGATGCCGGCACCGAGCAAGCCGAGCAGGACGGCATGCAGAAGTCCGCGCGTCGCAGCGTAAAAACTACGCATTGCAGCCGACCTTGACGATCCGCGGCAGCGAGACGTCCGACAGGCCCGTGCTGCTGGCGATTGGCGTGTCGTAGAAGGTCAGCACGAAATACATCCTGCCGAAGCCGTCTGTCAGCAGCCAATTGCCGGGCATCGGGTGATGGCCGGCGGAAATGATCACCGAATTGTCGGGCTGGCGCACCACCCCGTAGGATTGCAGCGCCGCCAGCCGGGATTTGCCGGTCTCGACCACGCTGAGCGACTGGTCGGCGGCGTAGAGCGTCCAGAACCGCGCCGTCGGAAATCCGCCCTCGATGGTGTAGGTGCATTCGCGCTTGAGCTCGGCGCCGCCCGTGTCTCGCTCGGCGACGAAGGACAGCCCCTCGGCACGGCCGAGTGCAAGCACGCCCTCGCGCGCCACGCGAGCCTTGGAATAAGGATCGGCGGACGGCGTGCCGATATCGGGAAAGGCTGTCCATTGACCGATCCGGAT
>NZ_RZQE01000802.1:0-1672 GCF_004022955.1 Mesorhizobium sp. M7A.F.Ca.US.002.01.1.1
CGTCTGGCCGGCCTTCAGCCGGAGCTTGGCCTCTATCTCGCCAAGGCGTTCGACGTCGACGTGCAAGGCGTCACGCTGTCGACCGAGCAGCATGGCGTCGCCACCGACCGGGCGCATGCGCAAGGGCTGGAAAGCCGCGTGCATTTCGAGCTGAAGGACTACCGCGAACTCAATGAGCGTTTCGATCGCATCGTCTCGGTCGGTATGTTCGAGCATGTCGGCGTCAACCACTATCGCACCTTCTTCGACAAGAGCGCGACGCTGCTCAAGCCGGATGGCGTCATGCTGTTGCACACGATCGGCCGTTCCGGCGTGCCGTGGGCGACCAGCGCCTTCATCCGCAAATACATCTTCCCGGGCGGCTACATCCCGTCGCTGTCGGAAGTGATGCCTGCGATCGAGAAGTCGGGCCTGGTCGTCACCGACGTCGAGATCCTGCGGCTCCACTATGCCGACACGCTGAAGCACTGGGGCGAGCGCTTCGCCGCCAATCGCGACAAGGCCAAGGCGATCTATGACGAGCGCTTCTGCCGCATGTGGGAATTCTATCTGGCGGCCTCGGAAGCCGCCTTCCGCTGGCAGGATCTGGTGATCTTCCAGATCCAGATCGCCAAGAAGAACGATACGCTGCCGATGACACGCGACTACATGGCCAAGTGTGAAAAGGCGCTCGAGATGCGCGATATGGGGCATCGTGAAACGGCTCCCGTCAAAAAGAGCCCGGCCGCCAAGCCGGCTCGCCGCCGCAAAGTTGCCGACCAGGAATAGCATTGCCGCTTGCCATTGCCGGCGCCTGCACTGAAAAAGGTCCCGTGACCGTCGCGGGACCTTTTTCATGACCTTTGTCCTCTATGCCGCCGCCGCTCTGGCCGAGATCGCCGGCTGCTTTTCATTCTGGGCCTGGTGGCGGCTGGAGAAGTCGCCGCTTTGGCTGCTTCCCGGCCTCGCCTCGATTGCCCTGTTCGGCTTCCTGCTGGCGCTGGTCGACACGTCAGCGGCCGGTCGCGCCTACGCCGCCTATGGCGGCATCTACATCGTGGCGTCGCTTGGCTGGCTGTGGCTGGTTGAAGGCGTTCGCCCCGACCGCTGGGATCTTGCCGGTGCCGCGCTCTGCATTGCCGGTGCTTCGGTGATCCTTCTCGTCCCGCGGGGCGCTTGAGATGGAGTTGCCTGCCTCCCTTCGCCAAGGTGTCGAGCGTCTGCTCGAAAACGTTCCGCTGGCGGTACTCAAGCAAGCGGCAAAGACGCTGTCCGACCGCTACCGCGCCGAGTTGCGCGACGGCCGTCTGCACATGGCCGAGGATCTGGCGGTGAAGGCCTATCTGGCGACGCGGCTGCCGGCGACCTATGCCGCGATCCGTTCCAGCCTCGACGCGCTGAGCGACGCCAAGCCTGCCTTTCAGCCCAGGACCTTGCTCGATGTCGGCGCCGGCCCTGGCACGGTGCTTTGGGCCGCGACCGATCTGTGGCCCGATCTCGAACAGGCGGTGTTGTTCGAAGCCAGTGCCGCCGTGCGTAAGATCGGCGAGACGCTTGCCGGCAACACTATTGCCGCCCAGACCAGATGGCTGGCCGGTGATGCCACCATCGACCTTGCTGACATCGAGCCGGCCGATCTGGTCACGTGCGCTTATGTGCTCGATGAAATCGCGCCGGCATCGCAGCCGAAACT
>NZ_RZQE01000803.1:0-1663 GCF_004022955.1 Mesorhizobium sp. M7A.F.Ca.US.002.01.1.1
GGTCATCAATTCATCCGTGCCCTGGAAGGCGAAGACGCCGTCGGCGATCTGCCTGAGCGAGAATCCCAGGTTGCCAGCCGCGGCTCGTCCGAGGCAGCACGGCATCAAGGCGGCGCTGGCGGCGGTACAGGCGAAGCCACGCACAAGCCTGCGTCTTAGCCGATCGATCGACATGAAGGCCTCCGATATGCATTTCACCTGCAGGCGATCAGGTGACGTCCGGAAATCTATGATGGAACGACCGCAGAAGGTCGCTCATCACCTGCGAATTGCGATGTTGCCGTGGCAACCGTACGTCGAACACGCCGAGCACATGGGTTGGCCGCGGCGCGAGCACGATGATGCGGTCCGAGAGCATCAGTGCCTCGCGTAGATTGTGCGTCACCATCAAGGCGGTCGTGGGCCGTTCCGACCACACGGTCAAAAGCAGATGCCGAAGCCGCTCGGCGGTCTGTTCGTCGAGCGAGACAAAGGGTTCGTCCAGGAAAAGCACCGCCGGCTCCGTGGCGAAAGCCCTGGCAAGTGCTGCCCTGCGCGCAAGGCCGAGCGACAGTTCGGCAGGATAGAGCGAGCGCATGGCCGCGAGGCCGAGCGTGTCGAACAGCCCGTCGAGATTTTTCGCCCTCAAGCTTTTCGGCAACGCCAGCCTGACATTCTGCTCCACCGTTCGCCACGGCAGCAGGGTCGGTTCCTGGAATACGGCGGCGATGCGGTTCGAACCTCCTTGCGGCAACTGGAAGGAGCCGGAAAAGTCTTTGTCCAAGCCAAGCAGGATACGCAGCGTCGTGGTCTTGCCGCAGCCCGACGGTCCAAGCAAGCAGGCGAATTCGCCTTGCCGGACCTCGAAGGAAAGGTCCTGAAGCGCCGTGATCGAGACGCCTCGCGCGGACCTGAAGGTCTTTTCGGCGATGTCGACCTTAAGCGGGACGACGGCGCCAACGGGTTGCATGTCGTTCAACGGGCTGCACCAGGAGAAGTTCAATGACAAGCATCACCGCCACGAAAGCCAGCGTGTAGGCAAGAATGGCGGCGACATCGAAAAGCTGGAAATAGAGATGGATCTGGAAGCCGACACCGTTCGAGCGGCCGAGCAGTTCGACGACCAGGACGATCTTCCAGATGAGGGCGATGCCGGATCGCGACGCGGCGGCAAGATAGGGCTGCAATTGCGGCAGCAGGATATGGCGGATGCGATCAAGGCGGCCGAAGCGATAGACGGTGGCCATTTCGGCGTAGCTTGGATCAAGCGTCCTGGCGCCTTCACGCATCGTCACCACGACATTCGGGATCTTGTTCACTGCCACCGCGCCGATCGCCGCCGCCTCGTTGAGGCCGAACCAGATGTAGCCGAGGACGATGACCACCAGCGCCGGGATGTTGAGGAACAGGATCACCCACGGGTTGAAAAAACGGTCGACGCGACGATAGCTGCCGAGCAAAACGCCGATGACGGATCCGATGATCATTGCGACGATATATGCTGCGGCGACCCGGCCGAGGGTCACGCCGAGATGGTAAAAGAGGTCGCCGCTCGCAGCCTCCCTGAGAAGCACCTGCCAGACCTGCCCAGGTCCTGGAAAGGCACGGCTTGGCCAGACGCCTGCCGCAAGGTTCCACAGCAGGCAAAGCCCGAGCAGGGAAACCGCTACGGTCAGCGCGGGCG
>NZ_RZQE01000804.1:0-1655 GCF_004022955.1 Mesorhizobium sp. M7A.F.Ca.US.002.01.1.1
TTGCTGTTCGGTCCGCGTTAATCTAGATGCTCGAACCTGGAATCCCGCAGTGAGTGCAATTTCAAATGAGTGAACCGGTAATTCCCTCGGAAGCCGACCCGGTCGAGGGCGCGCCCGAGCCGCGGCGCGAGCCGGTGTTCAACCTGCCGCCCGTCGTGCTGGCGGTGATCGGCATCTGCGTCGTCGTCTATCTGTTGCAGCAATATGTGTTGAGCGAATCCCAGCAGATGACATTGCTGTATGACGGGGCCTTCATCCCCGTTCTCTACACCGGGCAATACGGCTTCGACTGGTTCCTGTTTTCGCGGCCCTTCACCTACGCGTTCATGCATGGCGGCTTTGCCCATATCGCCATCAACATGGTGTGGCTCGCCGCGTTTGGTTCACCATTGGCAAACCGTCTGGGAACGCTGTGGTTCGCGCTGTTCTTTGCCGCAACCGGGCTGGCTTCGGTCGCGCTTTTCTGGGCACTGCATCCTTACGGTGAGGCGCCGCTGGTCGGGGCTTCCGGTGCGATATCAGGCATGATGGGGGCTGCGGCGCGTTTTGGCTTCCGCACCGATCGTTCGGCCGGCAAGGCCGCCTTCGCCGGCCCGGTGCTGCCGATCGCATTCGTGTTGCGCTTGCGCGGTGTCGTGATTTTCCTTGCCATGTGGATGGTCATCAATCTCGCCACCGGCCTGCTCGGTTTTGCCCCGGGGGTAGACGGCCAGATCGCCTGGGAGGCCCATATTGGCGGCTTTGTCGCCGGCTTCTTCGGCCTGCGCTGGTTCGACAGGCGATGGCAGGCGCCCGAATGGGAGACGGCCGACCACCACACTTGAAATGCAACCGATCACGGCGCACGATGTTCACTCTTACGTGAAGGCCGGTCAGGGCAGGAACCGGCAGGCAAAGCAGAGGAGGACGCCATGACGGTTAAGGCAATTCTCGAGAGAAAAGGCCATGACGTGTTGACGCTCGGGCCGAACGAAAAGCTTAGCGAAGCCATCCGTATCCTGGCAGAGCACAAGATCGGGGCGCTGGTCATCACCAATGGCGATCGCAAGATCGTCGGCATCCTGTCAGAGCGCGACATCGTCCGGGTTGTCGCCCGCGAAGGTGGAGCCGCGCTCGATATCCCCGTGCGTTCGGCGATGACGCCGAAAGTGAAGATCTGCAACGAAAACCACACCGTCAACGAGGTGATGGAGATCATGACCCGAGGCCGCTTCCGCCATCTGCCGGTGGAAAAGGACGGCATGCTCGATGGCATCGTGTCCATTGGCGACGTGGTCAAGCGCCGCATCGAGGATGTCGAGCGCGAGGCCGACGAGATCAGAGCCTACATCGCCACCGCCTGAGCGGTGAGGCGAACCGCCGGCCGGAGAACCGACCGGCGGAGCCGTGGTTACCTGTTGTCGAGTTCGGAGCGGACGAGTGCGAGCCCGCGCCGGGTGATGCGGTAGGGTCCACCGTCAGACGAAGAAACAGCCTTCTTCCGCTTCAGTTTTCGAAACAGCTCGAGATCGACGCCCGGATAATGCCAGCCGTCGCGGGTCAGGCATTTGACGGAGGCGATCCGTTTCTTCTCGTTCTTTTCGATTTCAATGCGTCCGCCCTGCGCGAGCAGGTGCAGGATGCGCTGTTTCCACAGCGCCGCGCGTCCTCTTGGA
>NZ_RZQE01000805.1:0-1653 GCF_004022955.1 Mesorhizobium sp. M7A.F.Ca.US.002.01.1.1
CGTCCTACCTCAGTCCTACTCGGGCAGGGCTCTTGAAACGTTTGTGGCTCAAACCGAAATTTCAGTTCTGGTGGCTTCGACCAAGACATTTACCGTTGCGGCCATGCAGTCGCCCCATCTGTTCTCCCTTGTTCTCGAAACCCTCGTGCACAATGCAGCGGTTGTCGCTCAACATCTCACCAATGTGGGACGACGCAGCGCCTTGGCGCGGACGGCGCATCTCTTCCTCGAACTGATGACGCGTCTGGAACGAATCGGCTCTGTCACGCGCAACAGCTATGAATGCCCTCTCACCCAGTACGATCTGGCGGACGCACTGGGACTCACTCCCATTCATGTCAATCGGATGCTGCGGGAACTGCGCGAGCGCAAGTTTCTCGAATTTCGGCAGGGCCACGTTCGTGTGCTCGATCAGCAGGGCCTGACTAAGTTTGCTGGATTCGAGCAGGAATATGTCGACGGTTGAGACGTCCCGGCATGCGATGGCAAGCAATCTTGCTCCCCGGTAGCGGCCATCGGGCAAGATCGAGGACGGGCTTTCCCGGGCAAGCATCCACTTTCCGGCGGCGGATCTGTTCCGTCTGGCCCGCTCCCTATCCCGACTGGCGTCCGCCGGCCAGGCGCCGGCCAATTCAATCTCGGTTTCTTGCGCGATCTCTTCGCGGTTGCCTAAGCGACACCGTCCTTGGCGTTCCGCTGCAGCGGCGAGTCCGCTCGGCCCAATTTGAGGACCACAATCAGGAGCGAGAATTGGTGCTCGCTGCTCGGATCCTAAACAGAGCGTAGCTCTTCCACCAGACCTATGGCCCCCGCAGAGCCAGCCTTCGAGGCAAAATATGAGAGTTCATTCGCGGCTTCCTGAACACCTTGCGCAAATGCTCGCTCGAGCCAAAGGCGGCCTGCTACCGGGTTGTGTTCCCCGGCACGACCATTGCAGAGATAGCCCCCGAGCATGAGCTGTGCATAGCCATGTCCCCGCTCGGCGGCGGCGGCGAACCATTTCTGCGCTGCGACCGGGTCGAAGGACAGACCTTGGCCATTCGCGTACTGGGCACCGATCGCAAACATAGCCCCGGCGTGCCCGGCTGCGGCTGCCCGCTTGAACCACTGCGCGGCAGCCTGAGGCAAACAGGCGCCGCCACGTCCGTTGAGAAGCATTTCGGCAAACGCCACCTGCGCGTCGACCATGCCAGCATTGGCCGCCCGCTCAAACCAGCAACGGGCTTGTTTCAGATCGGCAGCCACGCCGCGCCCATCCTGAAGCATTCGCGCGTAGGCATATTGCGCTTCGGCCACGCCTTCGGCTGCCCGCCTCACCCATCGGGCAGCTTGCTCCTCGTCCTTTCGCACGCCGACGCCCTCGGCAAAGCAGAGGCCGAGGTTGAACGCTGCAATCAGATCGCCCGATGAGGCGGTCGCCTCGAACCATCCAGCGATGCTGGCGCGGTCGCCAGGCTCGCCTGCTCCTTCGATAACCAGATTGGCAAAGTCGACCTGCGCTTGCTGATTTCCCGCATTTGCGGACGTACGCAGCCAGCGCGCTCCCTCTTCGACGTCCCGTGCGACTCCGTTTCCGGAGAGATAAAGCGATGCCAACGCACGGGCAGCAGCCTGATGGCCGGCATTTGCCGCCCGTCGGTACCATGTTGCGGC
>NZ_RZQE01000806.1:0-1650 GCF_004022955.1 Mesorhizobium sp. M7A.F.Ca.US.002.01.1.1
GAGCCTCAGCAGTTTTTCGCCGCTTTCATCGTGGGTTAGTCCCGACAACATGTTCGTTCCAGTACCCGGAGGAAAACGTGCGCGACCAGTCTTTTTCCCATCTGGAGGCGCTCATTGATGTGCGTCCCGACACGAATTTCACCCCTAGCGCGCCATGGCCTCGCGGATCGGCCACTGCGTCACTCGATGCAATATGGAACAATCCTCGCAGGCGGATGTTGGGCAACCCAACCCCCTGGAGGATTGCCAATGTTCATGCACAACAAGCGCCTGCAATACACCGTCCGCGTTTCGGAGCCTAATCCCCGCCTGGCCTGCATGATCATGGAACAATTCGGTGGCGCCGATGGTGAGCTTGCCGCGGCGATGCGCTATTTCACGCAAGGCCTCGGCGAGGATGATCTTGGCCGTCGCGACATGTTGCTCGACATAGCCACTGAAGAACTCAGCCACCTTGAGGTGGTGGGATCGATCGTCACCATGCTGAACAAGGGGCTCAAGGCACAACTTGCCGAAGGCCAGATGAAAGAAGCGGACCTTTATATGATGATCGGCGCCAGCGGTACGACAGCCAAGGAATCCATCCTGTTTGGCGGTGCTCCCGCGCTGTGCGACTCAGCCGGCGTTCCCTGGACCGCGGCCTATGTCGACTCACGCGGTGAACCTACCGTGGATTTGCGGTCGAACATCGCCGCTGAAGCGCGCGCCAAGATCGTTTACGAACGCCTCATCAACATCACCGATGATCCGGGCATCAAGGACGCGCTCGGCTTCCTGATGACACGCGAGATCGCTCATCAAAAGTCGTTTGAGAAAGCACTCTACGCCATCGAAAACAATTTCCCGTCAGGCAAGCTCCCGGGCATCGAGAGGTACGCCAGCATGTACGTCAACACCTCTCAAGGTGACGGCGATACCAATGGTCCATGGAATTCCGGCGAAGAGTGGGATCGGATCGATGACCTTGAAGAGGTGATGCCCGTCGACGGCGGAGACGGCTTGGCAACCGTCAAAATGGGCGCCAGAGACATGAAGGTGGTGGCCAAGATGGCCGACCGTACTCTTTCTGATCCGGCGTCCGATCCGATCACGGGCGCTGATCTAGGTGCCGGTCCGGGAGCTGGCCGAACCAAGAACGCGGATTTTGGCGGCGCGGCAAGCATTCAGGAGGCGCCGGCCGTGGCCGAGGCTGCTGTCAAACGCGCACGTAAGCGTTAGTTTGGAGCTGACGTCATTGCGGGCAACTATGTTCGAGGTCAGGAAGCTAACGACGAAAGCAGGGCATCCGACTGGCAGCAGCGGACTGGCCGGAGTGCTCGCTATTTGCTGAGTGGGTGAAGCACATATGGCCACCGCCGCACCACGATCAGAGTCGGAACATGCGGGGCAGTCGGAGAAGGTCCGTGCCTACGGTTGCGAGAACCGGTGCATTGTCGCAATCGGAGCCTCGGCGGGGGGCCTCGACGCGCTGAAGAGACTTGTCCGGGATATTTCGCCGGACATTCCGGCGGCCCTCCTCATCGTACAGCACGTCGGTCTCACGAGTTACCTCGGCGACATTCTCGGTCGCGCTGCCAACATGCCCGTAGCGAATGCCGCCAGCGGCACGAAGGTTAAAAACGGGCACATCTTCGTTGCACCGCCCGGAGC
>NZ_RZQE01000807.1:0-1646 GCF_004022955.1 Mesorhizobium sp. M7A.F.Ca.US.002.01.1.1
CAGGGAGCGTGCTGCCGTTGCCCGCCGGCTTCGGTGTGGGTGAAGCCGGCGGGCAACGGCAGCACGCTCCCTGCATGGACCTTGACATATTCGGCATAGCCGCCGCCGGGCGTCAGCGCACAGACGCGGTCGCCAATGCGCCAGCGTGATATGTCGTCGCCAAGGGCCGCCACTTCACCCGATGCTTCGAGGCCCGGCAGGTCGGATGCGCCGGGCGGTGGCGGATAGGCGCCTTTGCGCTGCTGGACGTCGGGCCGGTTGACGCCGGCGGCATGCACCTTGATCAGGATCTCGCCGGGGCCGGGCTGCGGCACGTCGCGTGTTTCCGGCTTCAGCACCCGAGGGCCACCTGGCTCCGAGATCGCGATGGCCGTCATTCTTGCCGGAATTTTCTGTCCGCTCGCCATGAGATTTCCCGTCTTTCCTCGCCGTTATCCGACCGGCTGTTTGCATCGACGCCCCTGCCCTATGTATGCTGATTGCCAAATCAGGCAAATGGCCAATCTGGTCTTGGCGGAGGAGGAGCGACAATGGCGATCTTCGACGACGAACCCAAGAAGAAGGCGCGCCCGCACGAGATCGGGCAGGACCTGTCATTGCTTTCCGTCAGCGACTTGACTGAGCGGATCGGCATCCTGCGCGACGAAATCGCCCGCCTGGAAGCCGAACTCAAGGCCAAGGACACCACCAAATCCGCGGCCGAAGCACTGTTCCGCCGCGGATAGGCGCTCGGGCGTAAAGCCCGCCGCCGAAAAGCCCGAATGCGACTGTCTTCAGACGCAGCGTCCCCGCCAAACCTGAGCCGGATCAACCAATGTTCGCAACCTACCGACCGATCCTCTCGCTGCTTCGCGGCACCGCTTTCCTGCTCGCGGCATCTGGTTTGCATGGGCTGCTTCTGCCCCTGCGCGGTCAGTTGGAAGGCTTCTCGACCGCATCGCTCGGCCTGATGGGCACGGCCTGGGCCGGCGGCTTCGTCACCGGCTGCTTCTTCGCACCGCGCATCGTGCGCCGCGCCGGCCACGTGCGCGCCTTTGGCGCCTTTGCCGCATCCGGCGCCATCGTGGCGCTGCTCACCGGGCTGATCATCGACGAGTATGTCTGGATCCTGCTGCGCGCCTTCACCGGCTTCACCATGGCCGGCGCCTTCATGGTCATCGAAAGCTGGTTGAACGAGAAGGCCACCAACGAGAACCGTGGCACCGTCTTCGGCCTCTACATGATGGTGACTTATGCCTCGATCATGGGTGGGCAGATGATCGTCGCCGGCGGCGACGTGAAGTCCGCGTCGCTGTTCATGATCACCGGCATCCTGTTTTGCCTGTCGCTCATTCCGACGGCGGTCTCGACCGCCTCCCACCCCAAGCCGCTGCAGGATGTCTCACTTGATGTCAGGGGCCTTTATGCCAATTCGCCGGTGTCGGCGGTCGCTTGCGTGCTGATCGGCATCGCCAACGGCGCCTGGGGCACGCTTGGCGCGGTCTATGGTGCACGCATCGGCATTTCCACGGCCGAGATCGCCCTGATGATGAGTCTTGTGGTCGTTGCCGGTGCCGCCATGCAGCTTCCGGCCGGGCGCCTGTCCGACAAGACCGACCGGCGCTTCGTGCTGGCGGGGGCGGCTTTCGGCGGGGCCTTCTTCGCGC
>NZ_RZQE01000808.1:0-1645 GCF_004022955.1 Mesorhizobium sp. M7A.F.Ca.US.002.01.1.1
GCCAGGGGCTCGCGCGTACCGTCGAGTATTTTGATACCCTGCTCTACGGAAGTCACACCGCCAGAGGAGCTGCTGCTTCATGAGCCGGCCGGCGGTCCTGGTGACGGGTGGAGCCGGCTTCATCGGCAGCCACACCTGCAAGCAGTTGGCCGCCGCCGGCTACATGCCGGTGGTTTTCGACAATCTGAGCCGCGGCAATGAGAGATCCGTCGCCTGGGGGCCGCTTGTCGTCGGCGATATCCGGGATCGGGATGCACTGCGGCGGGCGATGGAAACGCACCGGCCGACGGCCGTGATCCATTTTGCTGCGCTGGCCTATGTCGGAGAGTCCGTTCGCGAGCCGGCCGAATATTATTCGACCAATGTGACAGGCACCATCGCGGTGCTCGATGCCGCACGCGCGAGTTCGATCGAAAACATCATCTTCTCCAGCAGCTGTGCGACCTACGGCGTGCCGGAGGCGTTGCCGGTTCGCGAGACCTCCTCGCAAAATCCGATCAGCCCCTATGGGCGCACCAAGCTGATCGGCGAACAGATCATCGGCGACTATGCGTCCGCGTACGGAATGAAATTTGCGATCCTGCGCTATTTCAATGCTTGTGGCGCCGATCCCGATGGCGAGCTCGGTGAGTGGCATTCGCCGGAAACCCATCTGGTTCCCAGAGTGCTCATGGCCGCATCGGGCATCATCGACGCGATCGAGGTTTTCGGCACCGACTACGACACGTCGGACGGCACTTGCGTAAGGGATTATATCCACGTCACCGATCTGGCCCGCGCCCACCTGAAAGCGCTCATGCATCTCGAGGGTGGCGGGCGAAGCCTTGCGGTCAATCTCGGCACAGGGCGAGGCGTCTCCATCAAGGAGATTGTCAAGGCGGTCGGCCGAATGACGTCGAGGCCGGTTCCGGCAGTGTTCAGGAGCCGACGCCCCGGAGATCCGGCGGAGCTCTACGCCGACCCGGGAAGCGCACGCGAACATCTTGGCTTTGTGCCGGAGCTTTCAGACATCGATACGATTGTCAGGACGGCCGCTCCCTTTTTCGGACTGAAGACCAGGCCCATGAAACTGCCGCCAGTGAGGGCGGCAGCGCCGGTCGTCGCCCGACGGGTCAGAGATAGCGGGGGTGACAGCTCGCGCGCTGGCCAAATCCGCTAGGGCTGCAGATATAAGGCGAGCCGCCCGAGAACGTGCTGCCATCGCCCGGATTGAACGAGATGTTCACCGGCGCCGGCGTGCTGGCTTTGATCCGTTGCGGCGGTGCAAAGGCGTAGGCACTTTCGGTCCCTATTGTGCTTGTCATCTGGATCGGAAGGTCGGCCCGGAGCGAGCGCACGAGAAATCTGGCCTGCACGGGCTGGACCGCGGGCTGACTGCGGACCGGGTGGACGATGGGCCTGATAAGGACCGAACCGGTTTCAGTTGCGTCCATACCTTGACAACCTGCAACCATAGAGCTCAGCGCCACAGCCGCGGCAATAGATACGACATTCTTGCTTGAGCGAAATACGCTCGCGGAATTTCTCATCCTCTGTCCCTTGCTATCAAGTATAAGCCAGGGGCGCATTGCGACATACTATACTTGGGCCGCTTCCACGCCGCATGAGTGACCACTCGCACATCACACGTTATATTAGATATCAC
>NZ_RZQE01000809.1:0-1629 GCF_004022955.1 Mesorhizobium sp. M7A.F.Ca.US.002.01.1.1
GAACCGAGCCGCCCGCGATGTGCAGGTTCATCAGTCCATGAACTCGGCATTCAGCGTCAACAACCCCGTCGGTCGGGCTCGCAGACATTCGCGTGGTACCGAGGTGATGACCGTCCATGGCGCCTGATTTGCCTGCCATTTCGATCACATGGCCAGGTTCAAATCCTGAAATGGTAGCTCCGATCTTCTCCAGCTTCCAACCGAGCAGTCGATAGGCGCGCGCGATGCTTTGGAGATCGTTGCTCGTGGTTTTCCAATCGACGCGCAGCTTCGGCATACCCAATCGGTCGCGTTCGCTCACCAACGTCAGTCTGCTTGCGGGGTTCGGCTCCTGTTCCGAATGAAACTCAAGATTGACCACATTGGCGCGCGGCCCCAATACGATGGAGGGCAGCTTTCGCCGTGCGAAAGTTCTGTTCGCCATCCAGCGCAAACCGAAGCGCCCGAGGCGCACTGGCGAGGATACGACGTTCTGAACGTGCGCGAGCTTTTCGTCCAGCGTCATTGAATGTTGCAGCCGACCTCTGAGGTGTTTCGGGAGAAATGTCCTTTTCACGAGATACATCGCCGAGAGGATCGGGTCGTTGTGGCTGGGATCGGCTGGATCTGGGAGATGGGTGCGGAAGATCTGGTTGAGCAAGCAATGCTCCCGCTGCGCTCGCTCCGTGAGCGACAGCCGCCTTCGGCAGTAGATGCCGGCCGCGTCCCGCTCGTAGCCAAAAGCAACCGCCTGCTGGGCGTTCGGCAACTTTAGTGCTCCGACTGTGCCTCCCAGATGGGCCATATAGAAACGACCGAGCTGATCTCGGGCGTTGCCGATACCAGCTGGCATCACATCATTCGAGGCAAGTAGCAATCGGGTGGTCTCAAAGCCGCCGGCGGCTACAATGTAATGGCAAGCCGTGACCTCACGCTTTGTGCCCTTCAAGTCAACACAGTCGATGTGGTGGACGCAACGCCCGTTCGGCGCCAGGCGAATTCCCGTCGCCGCAGCGTTTAACCAGATGTGGATATGACGCGAAGTCCGCAGCAACCCGGAAAGCCGTTTCCACACGTTGGTTGGTCGACTAAACCGCTCCAGGCGGGTCCTGAACAAATCGCCGTCGACGCCCTCGAATAGTTCAACGCGAGAACCAGGCAACGCGCTTGTTGGATCGTAGTCGTAAGACCCGACCTCGATCACCTCGTGCGCCCGACGGTAGTAGGGCAGCAGGGTTGCATAGGTGATCGGCCAGCCCGAATTGCACACCCATTCCCGCTTCTGGAAGTCGATGCTATCGAACGGCACGCAGCGGCCACCCCATGCTCGGCTCGATCCTCCCAGCGCTCGTATCCGGAAATTCTGGACAGGCGGGTGGACGAGGGGATCTGCGACAATGCCGTGGTAGAGCTCCTGCGATCTCTTGGTCTGCCACCTGCCGCCCGCTTCCAGAACGCAGACGCGTAGCTTTGCATTTTCGAGCGCCGCGGCAATGGCCAGGCCGACAGTGCCACCTCCGACAATGCAGATGTCGTAGGCAAGTCCGTCGCCCGCTACGGTGAATTGAGCGATCAACGTTCACTCCGGATTTGTTCGATCCCCGAAGGCACGCTCCCACCCTTCGCGCCCGGCTTGGGCGAAGCAGGTAG
>NZ_RZQE01000080.1:0-17681 GCF_004022955.1 Mesorhizobium sp. M7A.F.Ca.US.002.01.1.1
GCCCAATTTCGAGGGCGGCAGGAAATACATGCTGAGCGCCCAACCCATCATCTCATTGGGCAAGGCCGGACCGGCGGCACGCTTTGTCTCGCGCAACGACAACATCTCGTTGGCGCTGGTCGACGATGGCGGTGTCCGCGCCGGCCTGACCGGCAAGTTCCTGTTTTCCCGCGACGACGACAACGCCGATGAACTGAAGGGCCTCGATCCGGTGCGCTGGGGCGGCGAAGTCGGCGGCTTCTTCGAATTCTATCCGACGGACTGGCTGCGCGCCCGCGCCGAGCTGCGCCACGGCATTCGCGCCCACAACGGCTTTGTCGCCGACATCGCCGCCGATGCCTTTTACGACGTGACGCCGACCGTCAGGATTTCGGGAGGACCGCGTGTTTCCTTCGCCTCTGGCAACTATTTCGACGCCTATTATGGCGTCAACGCGCAGGAAGCGGTGGCCTCCGGCCTGAGCGAATACCATCCCGGTGGCGGGCTGAAATCGACCGGCCTTGGCGGCGCCATAACCTGGAAGGTGACCGAGCCGATGACCGCCAGCCTGTTTGGCGAATATTCGCGCCTGATGGGACCGGCGGCCGATTCCAGCCTGGTCAAGGAGCGTGGCGACCGCAACCAGTTCACGGTCGGCGTGTCGACCACCTACCGCTTCGATTTCACGATGTAGGTGAATCGAACGAGAGACGCTTTATTCCTGCCGTGGCTTCGGCTAAAAGCCCAGCCATGACCAGCTTTTCGCGCCTTTTCGCGATCGCGATACGAATTACAGGCCCGGTGTTCCGGGTGGCCTGAGCGCCGCCGGAGCCGCCGGGAGTTTCTGCGCGCCCCTCGCGCTTTTTTCATAACATGATAGTTCACGCCCGAGCTTGTACGCCCGCCGGGCAATGCACATGGCAGACCAATGACCGACACAACTGAAACGATCGACTATTCCAAGACGCTTTATTTGCCGCAGACGGACTTCCCGATGCGCGCCGGCTTGCCGGAGAAGGAGCCGCTGCTGGTCAAGCGCTGGCAGGACATGGATCTCTACCGCAAGCTGCGCGAGAGCGCTGCCGGCCGCACGAAATACGTGCTGCATGACGGCCCGCCCTACGCCAATGGCAACATCCATATCGGCCATGCGCTGAACAAGATCCTCAAGGACGTCATCACCCGCTCGTTCCAGATGCGCGGTTACGACTCGAACTATGTGCCCGGCTGGGACTGTCACGGCCTGCCGATCGAATGGAAGATCGAGGAGCAGTACCGCGCCAAGGGCAAGAACAAGGACGAGGTGCCGGTCAACGAATTCCGCAAGGAATGCCGCGAATTCGCCGCGGGTTGGATCACGGTGCAGGGGGCCGAGTTCCAGCGCCTCGGCGTCATCGGCGACTTCAAGAACCCCTATACGACGATGGCTTTCCATGCCGAGTCGCGCATCGCCGGCGAGCTGTTGAAGTTCGCCATGTCGGGCCAGCTCTATCGCGGCTCCAAGCCGGTGATGTGGAGCGTGGTCGAGCGCACGGCGCTGGCCGAGGCTGAGATCGAATACCACGACTATGAGAGCGACACGATCTGGGTGAAGTTTCCGGTCGCCAGCCTTGTCCGCCCCATTGACGATGGCCAGACCAAGCTGACGGAGGGCGCTCTCGATCTGCTGCAGGCCCACGTCGTCATCTGGACGACGACGCCGTGGACGATCCCAGGCAACCGCGCCGTCAACTATTCGCCGCGTATAAATTATGGCCTCTACGAGGTCACGGCAGCCGAGAACGCGTTCGGCCCGCAGCCGGGCGAAAAGCTGATCTTTGCCGACGCACTGGCCGAAGACTCCTCGGCCAAGGCCAAGGTCACCTTGAATCGTCTCCGCAGCGTTTCGGCGCAAGAGCTTGGAAGCCTTACGCTTTCACATCCGCTCAAGGGCTTGGGCGGCGGCTACGAATTTGCCGTTCCGATGCTCGCCGGTGACCATGTCACCGACGATGCCGGCACCGGCTTCGTCCACACCGCGCCCGGACACGGCCGCGAGGACTTTGACGCCTGGATGGACGCGGCGGTGGATCTGCGCGCACGCGGCATCGATCCCGCCATCCCGTTCACCGTTGACGATGGCGGCTTCTTCACCAAGGACGCGCCGGGTTTCGGACCGGACCGCGAGGGTGGACCGGCGCGCGTCATCGACGACAACGGCAAGAAGGGCAACGCCAACCAGGCCGTCATCGACGAGCTGATCAAGCGCAACGCGCTGTTCGCGCGTGGCCGGCTGAAGCACAGCTATCCGCATTCGTGGCGGTCCAAAAAACCGATCATCTTCCGCAACACGCCGCAATGGTTCGTTTATATGGACAAGGACCTCGGCGACGGCTCGACGCTGCGCAGCCGGGCGCTCAAGGCCATCGACGACACCCGTTTCGTGCCCGCCGCCGGCCAGAACCGCATCCGCGCCATGATCGAGGAGCGCCCGGACTGGGTGCTGTCGCGCCAGCGCGCCTGGGGCGTGCCGATCGCCGTCTTCGCCGATGTCGACGGCAATGTGCTGAAGGACGAAGCGGTCAACCAGCGCATCATGGACGCCTTCGAGAAGGAGGGCGCCGACGCCTGGTTCGCCGCTGGCGCCAAGGAGCGTTTCCTTGGCAATCACGATGCCTCCAAATGGAAGCAGGTGATGGACATCCTCGACGTCTGGTTCGATTCGGGCTCGACGCATGCCTTCACGCTGGAGGATCGCCCTGACCTGAAATGGCCGGCCGACGTCTATCTCGAAGGCTCCGACCAGCATCGCGGCTGGTTCCATTCCTCGCTGCTGGAAAGCTGCGGCACCAGGGGCAGGGCGCCTTACGATACTGTCGTCACCCATGGTTTCACCATGGACGAGGATGGCCGCAAGATGTCGAAGTCGCTCGGCAACACCGTGGTGCCGCAGGACGTCATCAAGCAGTCGGGCGCCGATATCCTGCGTCTGTGGGTGGTGACGACCGACTACTGGGAGGACCAGCGGCTCGGCAAGAACGTGCTGCAGACCAACATCGATGCCTACCGCAAGCTGCGCAACACCATCCGCTGGATGCTCGGCACGCTCGCCCATGACGATGGCGAAGAGGTGCCGCTGGAGAAGATGCCGGAACTGGAGCGGTTGATGCTGCACCGGCTGGCCGAGCTCGATGAGGTCGTGCGCTCGGGTTACGACGCCTTCGAATTCAAGCGCATCACCCGCATGCTGCTCGATTTTATGGTGGTCGAGCTGTCCGCGTTCTATTTCGACATCCGCAAGGACGCGCTCTACTGCGACGCGCCCTCGAGCCTGAAGCGCAAGGCTTCTGTGCAGGTGGTGCGCCATCTCTTCGATTGCCTGGTGAAATGGCTGGCGCCGATGCTGCCCTTCACCATGGAGGAGGCCTGGCTCGATCGTCATCCCGACGCGGTCTCGGTGCATCTCGACCAGTTCCCGCAAATCCCGGCGGACTGGCAGAACGAGGCGTTGGCGGAAAAGTGGCGCCAGGTGCGGCAGGTGCGGCGCGTCGTCACCGGCGCGCTGGAGATCGCGCGGGCCCAGAAGGTGATCGGATCGTCGCTGGAAGCGGTGCCGGTCGTCACCATCAACGATGCAGCGCTCGAAGCGGCGATTTCAGATGTCGACATGGCCGAGATGGCGATCACCAGCGATCTGGTCATCGCTCATGGCGAGGCACCGGCTGGTGCCTTCGCGATCGACGACGTCAGGGGTGTCGCCGTGGTGGTCGAGAAGGCCGAGGATCGCGGCCTGTTAAAATGCGCACGCTCATGGCGCTACACCGCCGATATCGGCCAGGATCCGGAATTCCCGGATGTTTCGGCCAGGGATGCGGCGGTGCTGCATGAATTGAAGGCGCTTGGCCGGCTTTGACAGGCCGGCCAGCTTGATCGGTGCACAAATGCCACGCCGGGCGGGTGAAAACCGCCCGCGCGTTGCCCTTAACGAGTGGTTGAGGTAAACACGCGAAACTCCGGAAGACAAATTGTCGCCGGATTTCCGTCGCAAGTGCTTGGACGATGGGGACCGGCCAGAAGGCTGGTGGCAATCGAGAGGCTGTCTAGAGTGGGACTTTTTGGCATGACCGAGAGATATAATGCGCGCCTGGCGCTGCTGGCGCCGCTTGTCGCGTCGGGCCTCGCTTTGTCCGGCTGCATGGGCTCTCCGACCTACGGCACCGACAAGACCGCCGGCGAACAGCTGGCCGGCGATATTTCAGGCGCCTTTTCATTTGCGCCGAAGCGCAAGGAACAGATCGACTACAAGCCGCGTCCGACGCTTGTAAAGCCGGCGCCCGGCCAGAAGGAAGCGCTGCCGGCCCCGCAGGACAGCATCGAGACGGCGAGCGCCGAATGGCCCGAATCGCCCGAGCAGCGCCGCGCCCGCTTGCGCGCCGATGCCACCGCCCATCAGAACGACCCGGCCTATCAGTCGGAGATCGTCGACGACGTGCAAACCGATCCGGCCTCGGTGAAAAGGGCGATGGCGGAGTCAGGCTCGAGCCACCCGCCGGCATGGACACCGGCCGATTCCGACAAGGGCCGTGCCGCCGAGATCCAGCGTCGCCTCGCCGACAGCAAGCAGGGCGATCCGAACACCCGCAAATATCTGAGCGAGCCTCCAGTGCAGTATCGTGTCGCGGCCGGCACCGCGCCGCAGAACGAGCTTGGCGAGGACGAGTACAAGAAGGAACGCCGTCTCAAGAAAGAGGCGGAAGGCAAGAAGGGCAGCGGCTGGTTCGATTGGCTGTAAGAACACCGAATTGTGTCGCCGGGCGTAGCGCCCGCTCAGCCGCGCCGCTCCCGAAAAAATCCTTTAAGCAGCAGGCCTGCTTCGGTCTCGCCCATGCCCGGATAGATGTCGGGCGCGTGGTGGCAGGTCGGCGAGGCGAAAAAACGCACGCCGTTGACCACCGCACCGCCCTTGTTGTCGGCGGCGCCGAAATAGAGCCGGCGCAGCCGGGCGAAGGAAATGGCGCCGGCGCACATGGCGCAAGGCTCCAGCGTCACATACAGATCATGCCCGGTCAGCCGCTCGGCCGACAGTTTGCGGCAGGCTTCGCGGATGACCAGCATCTCGGCATGCGCGGTCGGGTCGGCAAGTTCCCGTGTGCGGTTGCCGGCGCTGGCGACAACACCAGCGCCATTGGCGATGACGGCGCCGACCGGCACTTCGCCTCGCAAGGCGGCAGCTTCGGCCTCCTTCAGCGCCAGCGCCATGAAATCGGGCCGCTTCACGCGATTTCCACTCCGATTATCTCCTCGCCACCTGACGGTGATCCTGTTATGGAGCGCATGACCTCGAAAATCGGGACTCGGTTTTCGAAAATGATCATGCGCCACATCAAAAGTGCTACAGCGTTCGTTGCGCGCCCGAAAGGATGCGCCACGCTGTAGCAGCGCAAACGGATAAAGGCCACATGGACGACAACGACAAGAAATTCCGACCCAGGAAGGGTCCGGCCAAGAGTGGGCCGAAAGCCGCGGGACCGCGCAGCCGCGATGGCGCCGCGGGCAAGGGCGGCAAACCGTCCTTTGGCGCCAAGAAACCTTACGCACCGCGTGGCGACCGGCCGATGGCTGCCGATGGCGAGCGGCCGAAGCGCGATTTCAAGGGCGGCGACAAGCCTTTCAGCAAAGGCCCGCGTCCCGAAGGCAAGCCTTTTGAGAAACGCGAGGGGCCGCGCAAGCCCTATGCACCGCGCGGCGATCGCCCAATGGCCGCCGAAGGCGAGCGCAAGCCCTATGAAAAGCGCGAAGTACCGCGCAAGCCCTACGCACCGCGCGGCGATCGCCCAATGGCCGCCGAAGGCGAGCGCAAGCCTTATGAAAAGCGCGAAGGACCGCGCAAGCCCTACGCACCGCGCGGCGACCGCCCGGTGGCCGCTGAAGGCGAGCGCAAGCCCTACGAGAAGCGCGAAGGGCCACGCAAACCCTATGCACCGCGGGGCGACCGGCCGGCTGCGGCGGCAGCGGGCGGCGAAAAGCGCTTCGACCGTCCCAAGCGCGATTTCAGTGACCGCGCCCCGCGTGACGCCGTCGATCGCCCAAAGCGTGACTTCGCCGACCGCCCCAAGCGTGACTTCGGCGATCGCCCGAAGCGGGATTTCAACGATCGGCCGCAAGGCGCGTCAGGCGGCGGCTTCAAGCCACGCCCGCGTCCCGCCGAGGCTGCGGAAGAGGCAGGCGAGCGCATCGCCAAGCGGCTGGCCCGCGCCGGCCTCGCCTCGCGCCGCGATGCCGAGGAGCTGATTGCCGCCGGCCGCGTCAAGGTCAATGGCCGCGCCCTCACTTCACCGGCCTTCAACGTGATGCCTGATGACATCATCCATCTCGACGGTATGGAAATCCCGCCGATCGAGCGCACAAGGCTGTTCCTGTTCCACAAGCCGGCCGGCGTCGTCACCACCAACCGCGATCCCGAGGGCCGCAAGACCGTCTTCGACGTGCTGCCGGCTGAATTGCCGCGGCTGATGACCATCGGCCGGCTCGACATCAACACCGAAGGCCTGCTGCTGCTCACCAATGATGGCGGCCTGTCGCGCGTGCTCGAACTGCCGGCCACCGGCTGGCTGCGCCGCTACCGCGTGCGCGTCCACGGCAAGGTCGAGGAAAGCGCGCTTGCCGGCCTGCGTGAAGGCATTGCCGTCGACGGCGTCTTTTACGGCGCCATCGAAGCGACGCTCGATCGCGAGCAAGGCACCAATGCCTGGCTGACGATCGGCCTGCGCGAGGGCAAGAACCGCGAAGTCAGGAACATCCTGGGTTCGCTCGGCCTCGACGTGACGCGGCTGATCCGTATCTCCTATGGGCCGTTCCAACTCGATGACCTCGCCGAGGGCCATGTGCTGGAGATCAAGGGCAGGGTGTTGCGCGACCAGCTTGGTGAGCGCCTGGTCGAGGAATCCGGCGCCAATTTCGACGCCGATGTCACCAAGCCGTTTTCCAACAAGCCGGTGCGGCGCACCGAAGTTCGCGAGCCGGAGCCGGAACGGCCGAAATTCACCCGCGATGGCGAGCGCCGCCCGATCGGCGAGGGCGGGTTGATCAAGAACCGCAAGCGCCGCGAAGGCAGCCGCGATGAGGCTCTGGGCAAACTGTCGACAAGCCCCGACAGAAACGCTGAGAAGAGTTTTGGCGAACGCGCCCCGCGTCCCGAACGCAGCTTTGGCGACAAGCCGCGCGGCAATTTCGGCGACAAACCGCGCGGTGGCTTCGGCGACAAGCCGCGTGGTGCTTTTGGTGGCAAGCCGGGCGGTGGCAAAAAGTCCGAGCGCGAGCAGCGGCCGATCGAGCCGCCCGGCCAGCGCAAGGCCAATGTCTGGATGGCGCCAGGCGCGCGACCGATCGGCAAGGGCAGGGCCGAAGCTGACGCCGCCAAGGCGGCTGACGCCAAGGCGCGCAAGGCCTCGTTCAAACCGACCTATGGCAAACCGGCCGGTGCAAAGCCATTCGGCAAGCCGCGCGGCGAACGTCCGGGCGGGGCTGGCGGCGGTGAGCGTCCGCGCAACGGTCCCCGAGGCCCCAAAGCGAGATGAGAATCGTCGGTGGTGAGTTTCGCGGGCGTCCGTTGGCGACGCCGCGCTCGAGCGCCATCCGTCCGACGACCGATCGTACCCGCGAGGCGGTCTTCAACGTGCTGGCGCATCGCTTTGCCGAGCAATTGGACGGGGCACGCGTGCTCGACCTGTTCGCCGGCACCGGCGCGCTGGGACTCGAAGCGCTGTCGCGCGGTGCCTCCTACGGTGTCTTCATCGAGGAATCGGCGGAAGGCCGTGGCCTGATCCGCGACAATGTCGAGGCCTTCGGGCTCACCGGCCGCACCAAGATCTTCCGCCGCGATGCCACCGGCCTCGGCGAGGCCGGCACGCTGGCGCCGTTCGGCCTTGTCTTCGCCGACCCGCCCTATGGCAAGGGCCTTGGCGAGCGCGCCTTGCAGTCGGCCAAAGCCGGCGGCTGGCTTCGCCCCGGCGCGCTGTGCGTGGTCGAAGAGGCCGCGGTGGCGTCCTTCGAGCCAGGCCCCGGCTTTTCGGTGCTGGACGAACGCAACTATGGCGAGACCGTCATCCGCTTCATCGAGGCGTCCTGATACGCCTCGTATCCTTGGCCGGCATCCATGGGCCGGCCTCTTTGCCGCCGCCTTTGCCGGCAACATGATCAACAAATCACTTTGCTTGTCGCCAGCACCTTGCCTATCGTCTGTCGACAGAACCGGAGCCGTTGATGACATCCAGGATTGAATGGCTGCGGGGAACGCTGTTGGCGACCTCCTTGGCTTTTGTCGTGACCAGCCCAGTGCTGGCCGAGAGCCCCGTCTTGCCCAACACGGTTCCGGCCGAGTTCAAGGTCACGGATTTCCTGCTCGACAACGGCATGGAGGTGGTCGTCATTCCCGACCACCGTGCGCCGATCGTCACCCACATGGTCTGGTACAAGATCGGCAGCGCCGACGAGCCGCCCGGCAAATCCGGCATCGCGCATTTCTTCGAACATCTGATGTTCAAGGCAACGACCAACCATGCGGCCGGCGAGTTCGACCGCGCCGTCTCCGATATCGGCGGCTCCAACAACGCCTTCACCTCCTATGACTACACCGCTTTCCACGAGACGGTGGCGCCGTCGGCGCTCGAGCTGATGATGAGCTTCGAGGCTGACCGCATGCGCAACCTCATCCTCACCGACGATGTCATCAAGACCGAGCGCGACGTCATCCTCGAGGAGCGCCGCTCGCGTATCGACAACAGCCCCGAGGCTGTGCTGGACGAGGAGGTCGATGCGACGCTGTGGCAGAACCAGCCCTATCGCATTCCGGTCATCGGCTGGATGCAGGAGATGCAGCAGCTGAACCGCGTCGACGCCACCGCCTTCTACGACAAATACTACCGGCCCAATAACGCCGTGCTGATCGTCGCCGGCGATGTCGAACCGGACACGGTGCGGGCGCTGGCCGAAAAGACCTATGGCAAGGTGGCGCGCGGCCCCGATCTGCCGCCCCGCATCCGCCCGGTCGAGCCGGAGCAGAACACCAAGCGCACGGTCACGCTCTCCGATGCCCGCGTGAGCGTGCCGAGCTTTTCCACGCAATGGGTGGTGCCGTCCTATCATTCGGGAAAGCCGGGCGAGGCGGAAGCGCTCGACCTCTTGGCGGAGATCCTCGGCGGCGGCAATCGCAGCCGGCTCTACCAGGCGCTTGTCGTCCAGCAAGGTATCGCATCCAGCGCCGGCGCCTTTTTCCAGGGCACCATGCTCGACGACACCAACTTCACCGTCTACGGCGCGCCGCGCGGCGATGCCAGGATTTCCGACGTCGAAGCGGCAGTCGATGCGGAGGTGGTGCGCATCGTCAAGGATGGCGTGACGCCATCGGAACTGGAAAAGGCCAAGGACCGCTATGTCAGGTCGATGATCTTTGCCCGCGACAAGCAGGATTCCATGGCCAACATCTACGGTTCGACGCTGGCCACCGGCGGCAATGTGCAGGACGTCCAGCAATGGACGGACCGCATCCGCAAGGTCACCGCAGACGAGGTCAAGGCGGTCGCCGCGCGCTATCTGGTGCTCGCCCGGTCGACGACCGGCTATCTCTTGCCGCAGCAACAGGCGGGGAATTGATGATGACGAACCAGCACCGCCGCTCTCTCCCTTCTCCCCTTGTGGGAGAAGGTGGCCGAGCGAAGCGAGGTCGGATGAGGGGTGTTCCAGCTTGGCGCCGACGGCGCTCCGTCACCCACCCCTCAACCGTCTCGGCGCTGCGCGCCGATCCACCTTCTCCCACAAGGGGAGAAGGAAGGGCGCTCGCCGCACTCACCACCCTTTTCCTCTCCATCCTCTTCCTCATCCTGCCGGCGCTCACCGCGCGGGCCATGGAGATCCAGTCCGTCACCTCGCCAAAGGGCATCACCGCCTGGTTGGTCGAGGATTATTCCGTGCCGGTCGTCGCCATCCGCTTCGTCTTTGGCGGCGGCTCGACGCAGGATCCTGTCGGCAAGGAAGGGCTGGCCAATCTAATGACCGGCCTGTTCGACGAAGGCGCCGGCCCGCTCGATAGTGAAGACTTCCAGATCAAGCTCGACGATGCCGGCGCCGAGATGAGCTTCGACGAGAGCCGCGACGGCATCTACGGCTCGATGCGCATGCTGGCCGAGCAGCGCGACCAGGCCTTCGACCTGCTGCGGCTGGCGGTCAACGAGCCGCGCTTCGACCAGTTGCCGATCGACCGCATCCGTTCCCAGATCCTGTCCGGCATCATCGCCGGCGAAAACGACCCGGACACGGTGGCGCAGAACAAATGGGCGCGCGCCCTCTATGGCGACCATCCCTATTCCCGCTCCGATCAGGGCACCAAGGAAAGCATCGCCGCCATCACGTCCGATGATCTGAAAGCCCTGCACAAAGCGGTGTTCGCGCGCGGCGGCCTGCATGTCGCCGTAGTCGGCGCCATCGACGCGGAGACGCTGAAGAAGAAGCTCGACATGGTGTTCGGCGACCTGCCGCAGAACCAGGCGCTGAGGCCTGTGGCCGATATCGACCCGAAGCTGGCGCAGCATATCGAGGTCGACTACGACCTGCCGCAGACCTCCCTGCAGCTCGCCTTTCCCGGCGTGAAGCGCAAGGCGGCGGATTTCTTCCCCGCCGTGCTGATGAACGAGATCCTCGGCGGCGGCACCTTCACCTCGCGCCTGTTCCAGGAAGTGCGCGAAAAGCGCGGACTGGCCTACAGCGTCAACTCCTCGCTGATCAACCAGGACCACGCCAGCGCGTTGATCGTCAGCACCGGCACCCGCTCCGACCGCGCGGCCGAGACGCTGGGCATCGTCCGCGATGTGGTCAAGCAATTGGCCGAGCAAGGCCCGACCGAAGCGGAACTGGCGGCGACCAAGAAATACATGATCGGCGCCTACGCCATCAACAATCTGGACTCGTCCAGCGCCATCGCCTCGACATTGGTCGAGTTGCAGCTCGACGATCTCGGCATCGACTACATGCAGCGCCGCGCCGGCTACATCAACGCGGTGACGCTCGAACAGGTCAAGGCCGCGGCGAAAAAGCTGCTGACCACCGAGCCGACCATCATGGTCATCGGCCCGAAACTGGCCGGAGCCGGCAAGGGATGAGCCCCACCTTCGGCATCGCCTTCGGCGGCGGCGGCGCGCGCGGGCTGGCGCATATCCATGTCATCGAGGCGCTGGACGAGCTCGGCATCAAGCCGGTGGCCATAGCCGGCTCGTCGATCGGCGCCATCATGGGTGCCGGCATGGCATCGGGTATGGCCGGCAAGGACATCCACGACTACGCCCGCTCGATCCTCGGCCGCCGCGCCGAGGTGGCCAGCCGCATGTGGCGGGCGCGGCCGGGCACGATAGCCGAAGCCATGCAGAACGGCATCCGCGTCAGCCAGTTCAATGTCGAGCGCATCCTGAAAGCCTTTCTGCCCGAGGCCATCCCCGAAACCTTTGCCGAGCTGAAAATCCCGCTGAAGGTGACGGCGACCGACTATTTCGGTCACAAGCTGGCCGTCTTCGAAGACGGCGACCTGCACTCCGCGCTGGCGGCGTCAGCGGCCATTCCCGCCGTGTTCCGTCCGGTGATGCGAGACGGCAGGCTGCTGATCGACGGCGGCATCTACAACCCCGTGCCGTTCGACCTGATCGAGAACGACGCCGACATCATCATCGGCGTCGACGTCGTCGGCGCACCGGAAGAGGCCGACCGCAAACAGCCGACCTCCGTCGACCTGATGTTCGGCGCCACGCAATTGATGATGCAGTCGATCATCGCCAACAAGCTGAAGCAATGCCGCCCCGACATCCTGGTCCGCCCGGCAGTGTCGAGATACCGCGTCCTCGATTTCCTGAAGATCGACGCGCTGATGAACGAGACGGTGGATATCAAGGACGAACTGAAGCGGCAGGTGGAGAAGGCGGTGGAGGCGAGGAATAGCGCCGCCATCAAGGGGAGACGGGGCAAGCAGGTCGGGTGAGGATGCATCTTCCCCATTCGATCTGAAAGGCTCCAACCGATTTACGACTTCGCCGCCACCGGCGCATACTCCAGCGCCACAACGCCGTTGCTGAATGGCATCGCAGAAATCAATTCCAGCGCCACCGGTTCGCCGCCTGGGAACAGCGGCTTGCCCTGGCCGACGGTGCCGGGATAACTGAGCAGCCTGACGCGGTCGACCAGGCCATGGCGCAGCAATTCCTGCGCGACGCTGAGGCTGCCATGCACATAGATGTTGCCGCCGCTGCCTTGCTTCAGCGTCCTGACCGCTTCCGGCAGCGGTCCCTTCAGCAATTCGGCAGGCTTCCAGTCGAGCGCCTTCAGGCTGTTCGACGCGACATATTTCGGCAGCGCGTTGAACCGTTCGGCAAAATCTCCGGTTTCCGTCGGCCAGGAGCCGGCAAAGATCTCATAGGTCGTGCGCCCCAAAAGCATGGCGCCGCTATCGGCAAGCTCGTCCTCCTTGAACCTGTTCATCTCGTCGTTCCAGGTCACGCTTGGCAGCTTCTCGACCTCGGCAATACCATCAACGCTAATGAATTCGGTGACGATAAGTTTTCGCATGGCGTTCTCCTTCTTCGCTCAAAGGACGGACCGCGCAGGGTGTTTGCGACATGCTTCGTGAAAAATATCGCTGTGCGGGCGGAGGCGCCGCGTTCAAGGGGAGACAGCGGAAGAGGACAAGGGTGAGCCCTGGTGAAACGCAGGGCTGGCCGGTAAACCCGTAACCCCACCGCTCGTCTTCAGTCCTTCGCCCGCTCCACATAAGCCCCATCAGCCGTCATCACCACCACGCGGGTGCCCGGCGCGATGTGGGGGGGCACCAGGGTGCGTACGCCGTTGGACAGCACGGCCGGCTTGTAGGACGACGAGGCCGTCTGTCCCTTGGTCGTCGGCTCGGTTTCCACCACTTCGAAGGTGGCGCGCTGCGGCAGCACCAGGGAAATGGCAATGCCGTTGAACTGCGACACCTGCACGGCCATGCCTTCCAGCAGGTAAGGTGCCATGTCGCCGACCACGGCTTCCGACACCGCCACCTGGTCGTAGGTTTCCGGGTTCATGAAGTGAAAGCCTTCGCCGTCGCGGTAGAGGAAGGTGTGCTCGCGCTCTTCGACATAGGCGCGCTCGACCTGCTCGGTGGTGCGGTAGCGTTCCGAAACCTTCACCCCGTCGCCGATGCGGCGCATGTCGAGCTGCGTTACCGGCGTGCCCTTGCCTGGGTGGATGTTTTCGGCAAAGAGGATCACATAAAGCTTGCCGTCCTTGTCGACGACATTGCCTTTGCGGAGCGAACTGGCGATGACTTTCACCACGGTTTTAAATCCTGCAAGAAGAGTTGACTGGCGTTTGCCGGCTAGTGCGGCGCTGGATGGGGGCCTACCGCATCTTGGCCGCCGCCGCCAGCCCCCTTCCACCATGTTCCGAGCCGCATGACCGAAGCTTCGCCCTGGTGGACGCCTGACGTTCACGCCGACCGCCGCCCGCGGCTGATGCTGCGCAATGGCATCGCCGCCGGCCTGCGCGACTGGTTCGCCGCCCATGATTTCGTCGAGGTGCAAACGGCGGCGCTGCAGGTCTCGCCCGGCAATGAGGCGCATCTGGCGGCTTTCGCCACGGAAGCGGTCGGGCCGGACGGTGCAAGGGCGCCACTCTATCTCCACACCTCGCCGGAATTCGCCTGCAAGAAGTTGATCGCCGCCGGTGAAACCAGGATTTTCAGCTTCGGTCCGGTCTATCGCAACCGCGAGCGCGGCCCCTTGCATCATCCCGAATTCACCATGCTCGAATGGTACAGGGTGGGCGAGGCCTATGAGAGCCTGATGCTGGATTGTGCGGCCTTTCTGGCGCTGGCCGCGACAAGGACAGGGGCGACTCTTTTCTCTTTCCGGGGCCGCGACTGCGATCCGTTTGCCGAGCCGGAACGACTGACGGTGGCGGACGCTTTCGCCCACCATGCCGGCATCGACCTGCTGGCCACGGTCGCCGCCGACGGCAGCACCGACCGCGACGCGCTGCACGCCGCCTTGACCCATGCCGGCCTGCGCACCGCGCCCGACGACAGCTGGGCCGATCTGTTCAGCCGGGTGATGGTGGAAAAGGTCGAGCCATTCCTCGGGCAGGGGCGCGCGACCATCCTGTGCGAATATCCCGTCGCCGAGGCGGCACTGGCGCGGCCGAGCCAGCGCGACCCGCGCCTCGCCGAGCGTTTCGAGCTCTATTGCTGCGGCGTCGAACTCGCCAACGGCTTTGGCGAACTGACCGACGCCGACGAGCAGCGCCGGCGCTTTGTTATCGAGATGGACGAGAAGCAGCGCGTCTATGGCGAGCGCTATCCGCTGGACGAGGATTTTCTCTCAGCCCTTGCCATCATGCCGCCGGCCAGCGGCATCGCACTCGGCTTCGACCGGCTGGCGATGCTGGCGACCGGCGCGCAAAAAATCGAGGACGTGATCTGGACGCCTGTCGCCTGAGGGCGGAAAGATCTGGCCTATTCGATTCCAGGGATCAAGACTGGACCGTGACCCCGAACCAAGAGACCACATGATCGGTACTGGATTTCAAGGTCAATCGGGAAGATCTACAGTGGCTGCTTCTGAAACGGTCGAAATCGCCATTGTCGGCGCCGGAGTTGTCGGGCTGGCGACGGCACTTCGCCTTGTCGCGGACGGCCGCGAAGTCCTGCTCATCGATCCGAACGAGCCGGGCTCAGGCGCGTCGTTCGGCAATGCCGGAACGATCGCCGAATATGCCTGCATGCCGGTCGGCACTCCTGCGGTGCTGCGGGCATTGCCAAAGCTGCTGCTTGATCCCGACAGCCCGTTTTCGCTGCGCTGGCCGGCGCTGCTGCAGCTGGCGCCATGGCTCGTTCGGTTCATGCGGCAATCGCTGCCGGCGGCCACCCGGGCCAATGCACTGGCGCTCGCCGGACTGCTGGCCGACGCCCTTCCAGCCTGGGAAGACATGGTCGGGGAGGCCGGGCTGGAGGACCAGATGCGCCGCAATGGCTGTCTTTACCTCTATCGCCGCTTGAGCGATTTTGCCGCTGGCGCCGGCGGCCGGGCAATGCGCGCTGCGTTTGGCATCCACCAAGAGGTCCTGACTCCCGAAGAGGTGGCGGCGCTTGAGCCGGGCCTGCCGGCGACAGCAGCGCATGGCGTGTATTTTCCCGACTCGATCAATGTCACCGATCCGGCAATGGTGATGCGGCGGTTGCTGGGCGCGGTGAGTGCCCGTGGTGCATCGGTGAAGCAGGCAGAGATCACCGGGCTGCAGGTCGAGGCTGACGGTGTGCAGCTCAGCGGACCCGGCGTTCGCATCAAGGCTGGCACGGTGGTGATCGCCGCCGGTGCACGGTCGCGCGCACTGGCCGCGCAGGCCGGCGACAGGATTCCGCTCGAGACCGAGCGCGGCTATCATCTGGAATTCCAGACCGACGCGCCGCTGCTCAACCGACCTGTCTGTCCCGTCGATCTTGGTTTCTACCTGACGCCGATGGCTGGCCGCTTGCGGGTCGCCGGCACCGTCGAACTCGGCGGCCTGGTCGCGCCGCCAAATCCGCGCCGGCTGGCGCTGCTTGACCGTGGCGCCAGGCAAATTTTTCCCAGGCTCGGCTCGCCTGCCTCGCAATGGCTCGGCTTCCGGCCGTCCCTGCCGGATTCCAGGCCGGTCATCGGCGCTTCGCGCGGCAGCTCCCGCGTAATTCATGCTTTCGGGCACGGCCATCTCGGCCTGACGCTGGCTCCGATCACCGCGCGGCTGGTCGCCAACTTGATCGGCGGACGCGGCGATCCGGCTCGGCTCGCACCTTTCGCGGCGGGCCGTTTCGGCCGTTGATCGATGGATGCCCTCGATCTGAGCTAGTGCGCGAAAACCTGCTCCAGCGAGCGAAAGCCCTTGAATTCCAAGGCATTGCCCGAGGGGTCGCGGATGAACAGCGTTGCCTGTTCGCCGGGCTCGCCCTTGAAGCGGACCATCGGCCGTTCCAGCCAGTCGATGTCGTCGCGCGCCTCCAGCCGTGTCGCCAGGCGCTGCCAGTCGTCCATCAAGAGCACCGCGCCGAAATGCGGGATCGGCACGACAATGCCGTCGACCCTGCCGTCACTGGGTGCCTGTGCGGCCTGCGGCCGCAGATGCGCCGACATCTGGTGACCGTAGAGGTCGAAGTCGACCCAGGTCGCTGACGAGCGGCCGATCGCGCAGCCCAGCACCTCGCCATAGAAAACGCGGGTTTCATCGAGATCACGGACCGGGAAGGCGAGATGGAAAGGCGTCATCGAAATGCTCCGTGCAGGCTGCGAACCGATTTTGCGTCACAGGGTTCGCGGTTTGAACCGTCCGCCCTGCATTTTGATTGAAGCCTATGCCATTGCACAAGCCGGACCGGAACAATAGATGGGTGGGCAACGGCCGCACACCGGCCGCACCAGCAGGATTTCAGGCATGACCGACATATCAGACGCAGCAAAATTGACCGACCGCGTCGCGGCCCTGGTCGAGGCTGCCAAAAAGGCCGGCGCCGATGCCGCCGACGCGGTGGCCGTGCGCGGCCGCTCGACCGGTGTGTCGGTGCGTCTCGGCAAGGTCGAGGCTACCGAAGCTTCCGAAAGCGAGGATGTGGCGCTGCGCGTTTTCGTCGGCGGCCGCGTGGCGAGTGTCTCGGCGACAGCGGCGTCCGACCCGAAAACGCTGGCCGAGCGCGCCGTGGCGATGGCGAAAGTGTCGCCGCAGGATCCCTATCAAGGGCTGGCCGATCCGGCATTGCTCGCCAAACAGACGCGCGATCTCGACCTGTTCGACGCCACCGAAGTGTCGGCAGACCAGTTGAAGGAAGCCGCATTGGCGGCGGAAGCGGCAGCGCTTGCCGTCAAGGGCGTGACCAATTCGGCCGGCGCCAGCGCCGGTGCCGGGCTGGGCGGCCTGGTGCTGGCCACCTCGCACGGCTTCCTCGGCCACTATGTCGGCTCGCGTTTTTCGCGCTCGGCCAGCGTTATCGCCGGCGAGGGCACCGGCATGGAGCGCGACTATGAATTCTCCTCGCGCCAGCATTTTGCAGATCTCGATGCGCCCGAGGACATCGGCCGCAAGGCCGGCGAGCGCGCCGTGCGCCGCATCGGCGCGCGCAAGGCGGCGACCGGGCCGGTCGACGTGGTGTTCGACCCACGCGTCGCGCGCGGCATCGCCGGCCATCTCGCCGGCGCCATCAACGGCGCCTCGGTCGCGCGCAAGACCTCGTTCCTGCGCGACATGATGGGCAAGCAGGTGGCCGCCTCCGCCATCACCGTCACCGACGAGCCGCTCCGGCGACGTGGCCAGGCCTCGCGTCCGTTCGACGGCGAAGGCGTCGAGGGCGAAAAGCTGTTGATGGTCGAGAAGGGCGTGCTCAACCACTGGTTCCTGTCGACCTCGGCTGCAAGGGAGCTGGGCCTCGTCACCAACGGCCGCGGCGCACGCAGCGGCTCCTCCGTTACGCCATCCTCCACCAATCTCGCCATCGAACCCGGCGAGCGGTCGCCGGAAGAGCTGATCAAATCGCTCAAGACCGGCTTCTACGTCACCGAGGTGTTCGGCCAGGGCGTCGACATGGTCACCGGCGAATACAGCCGCGGCGCTTCCGGTTTCTGGATCGAGAATGGCGAACTGGCCTATCCCGTCGCCGAGGTCACCATCGCCTCGAACCTGAAGAC
>NZ_RZQE01000810.1:0-1628 GCF_004022955.1 Mesorhizobium sp. M7A.F.Ca.US.002.01.1.1
CCGACGTCAGGGCGGTCGGCTATCCCGGCGGGCAGATGCTCGGCAATGTCTCGACCTATATGCAGGCGGCCGGACGCAAGGCGGGCGAGATCTTCAATTTCGGCTTCGACACCAGCCCGCAGATCGTCGAGGGTTTCAAGGGCGGCTGGGTGCAATTGACCGCCGACCAGCAGCCGTTCCTGCAGGGCTATCTGCCGATCCTCAGCCTCTGCCAGCAGGTTGTGCTGGGGCTGGCGCCGATGAATGTCGACACCGGCGCCGGCTTCGTCACGCCCGAAAATTACGAGATCGTCGCCGAGCTCGCCAAGCAGGCGCTGCGCTGACCTCCCAAGCCGCCGGCCGGGATCTCAGGCCCCGGCCGGCGGGACCGCTGGCGACGACGCCGGCACGAGACAATGAAAGCGAGCATCCGATGGCCGAACGCCTCATCGAACTGCGCGACATCAGCAAGTCCTATGGCCAGGTCTATGCGCTGGGCGGGGTCAATCTCAGCGTCGACCGCGGCGAGGTGGTCGGCCTGCTCGGTGACAATGGCGCCGGCAAGTCGACGCTGATCAAGATCCTCTCGGGCGTGGTCAAGCCGACCAGCGGCGAAATCCTCGTGCGTGGTAAGCCGGTGACCGGGTGGAGCGCGGCGCGTTCCCGCGAAGCCGGCATCGAGACGGTGTTCCAGGACCGGGCGCTGGCCGTGCAGCAGACCATCGTTCGCAACATCTTCATGGGCCGCGAGCTGACCGGATTCTTGGGCTTTCTCAGGGTCAACAAGGAGATCGAGGAGGCAAGCCGGCTGATGCGCGAGATCGGCTTCACCTCGAAAGTGTTCACGCCGCAGTCGATCGTCGGCCAGCTTTCGGGCGGCGAACGCCAGGGCGTGGCGATCGCCCGCGCCATCTACAAGCAGGCCGAGCTGATCGTCCTCGACGAACCGACGACGGCGCTGTCGCTGACCGAAACCGCCAAGGTATTCCATTTCGTGCGCCAGGTGCGGGCGAGCGGCCGCTCGATCCTGTTCATCGGCCACAACATCCATCATGTCTTCGACATCGCCGACCGCTTCGTGGTGCTGGATCGCGGCAGGATCGCACTGACGACCGACCGCAGCGAGGTCAAGTCGGCCGAAGACCTCATCAACTTCATGGAAGAGGTTGCGCATCCCGGCGGATTGGCCGGGCTGCACGATGCCGGCGACGCGGAGCAGAGAGCACGATGAGCAAGACCATGGAGCCCGACCTGCACGAGCCGTCCTCCGGCATTCCCCGTCCCAGTTCTCAGAAGGAATGGAGGCACCCATCCGATCACTGGATGCGCGGCTTCATCCTCGACAACCGTGCCGCGCTCGGCACGCTCGCCGTGTTCATCGTCATGATGACGGTGTTCCTGATCGCCAACCCGACCGTTTTCACCACCTGGTATCTCTACCGTTCGGTGCTGACGACGCTCCCCGTTGCGCTGTTCGTGGTGGTGCCGCTGGTCTTCGTCGTCACCTGCGGCGAGATTGACCTGTCGTTTCCGGCAACGATGGGCTTCGCCTCATGGGTCTTCGCGCTGGTCGTGCAGGCCGGTTACGATCCGTTTCTCGGCATCGCCGCGGCACTCGTCACCGGCATGCTGCTCGGCTTCCTCGTAGG
>NZ_RZQE01000811.1:0-1603 GCF_004022955.1 Mesorhizobium sp. M7A.F.Ca.US.002.01.1.1
TCGAAACGCTCGTAATGCGCCGCCCATTCATAGGCGCCTTCGGGAATGCCGAGACGCTTGTAGTTCGCGGCTTCCTTGTGGCCTTCCGGCAACTCGCCGGAGAAATAGCCATGGATGTTCTCCTCGGCCATCACATAGGTGCCCCAGGGCGTGACGCCGCCGGCGCAATTGTTGAACGTGCCGAACACCTTGGTGCCGGACGGATCGGCATTGGTCTTGACGCGGTCATGGCCGGCAACCGGACCGGACAGCGCCATTTCGGTGTTGGAGGTGATGCGGCGATTGAGCTTGCCGTCGCGCACCACCTGCCATTTGCCTGATGTCTTGCGGATCTCGACGATGGTGCCGCCGTGAGCTGCCATCTCGACATCGACCTGCTCCTTCGAGAGGGGTGCGACTTCGGCCGACTTCTTGCCGTCCTTCTGGACGATCTTCACGATGCCCGGGAACATCAGATGCGGATTGGTGTATTCGTGGTTGACCACCAGCAGGCCATGTTCGGCCGAGCCGTCGATGGGGATGTAGCCGACATAATCGTTGTTGTAGCCGAACTGTTTCGCCTGGGCCTCGGCCGACTGTTTCGTCGGGTCGAAGTCGGGCGAATCGGCAAACAGCGGATCGCCCCAGCGCAGCAGCACATCGGCATCGTAACCCGGCGCGACGTGGTGCTTGTCGTCGATGCCGGCCTCGAGTTCGTCGAACGTGAAGGCCGAGCCTTCAGCGGCCCGGGCCTCGTCGGCGCTGATCAGCGCCAGCGGGCTGACGGTGGCGGCGATGGCCGAGACAGCCAGCGAACCCTTGAGGAAGCCGCGGCGCGAGAACCGCGCGGCGATGATCTCGCCCATGGTGCGGTTGTCGGAAGCGTTGATGGCCGGGCCGTCGTTTTCCTCGAGCAGGCTGGTGCGGAATCGGGTGTCGGGGGAGCGAAGGTCAGTCATGGCTTGCCTCTGGCTGTTGGATTGGCTGGAGCGTGGGTACCTGTTTGACCCCCTTATAATCGCCGGATCACATTTTCGTGACATCGGGAGACCTTTCAGACGCGACAGGCATTGCGCGCAGCGCTGGCTAAGCATTCCCGCAGACCGTGAACTGCTCCAGAATCGCCGGTTCGAGATGAAAGGAGACCTTAGGCGGCATCTTGGCCGCGCATCCCGCGACGGCGGACGACATCAGTCGTTTGCAAAAAACAGATCAACGGGCAACTGCACCCTCGACAAGTCACCTCCGCCGCCCCCGGCGGAGGTGACTTGATGTTCGGCGTCTGCCGTCGTCAGGCATCGGGAAAGCCAGTCTCCCGTTTAGCGATGGCGGTCACGGCGCCGTTCATGCGAAGCTAATGTAGCATATACTTGGGACTTTAGTCCAACCTTGCGCTTGCAATGGTCCTGGTTGACAACCGCAACGGTCGGAGGTCGCTTCCGGGCGCCGCGTCTTTCGGCAATGTTGGTTGCACTGCAACGTTGGGGTGGGGCGCGCCGGACTCAGTCGTCGGAGATCAGAATGCACAGATCGGTCACGACCCGTTTCACGACCCGTTGTTGCCGGCTGGCGCTCAAATCGGCAGCGGCGCTGGTGTTGACGATTGCGCCCTATCAAATTGTCC
>NZ_RZQE01000812.1:0-1600 GCF_004022955.1 Mesorhizobium sp. M7A.F.Ca.US.002.01.1.1
GCACCGTGCCGGCATGGATATGGTCGACGCCGGCCATGCGCATCCATTTGCAGATGACGCGGAAATTCATGCCGTGGTTCTTCTGGCGCGAATAGGTCGAGTTGCCGGCACGGTGCAGGTGCAGGATCATGTCGTTGCGGCGTGCCCACTTGGCCATCGACTGGATCGCCGTGTAGCCGATGACGAGGTCGATCATGACGATGCAGGAGCCAAGTTGCTTGGCGAATTCGGCGCGCTCGTACATCTCCTCCATCGTGCCGGCGGTGACGTTGAGATAATGGCCTTTGACCTCGCCGGTGGCGGCCGACGCCTTGTTCACGGCCTCCATGCAGTAGAGGAAGCGGTCGCGCCAATGCATGAAGGGCTGCGAGTTGATGTTCTCGTCGTCCTTGACGAAGTCGAGGCCGCCCTTCAGCGCTTCATAAACGACGCGCCCGTAATTGCGTCCCGACAGGCCGAGCTTCGGCTTCGTCGTTGCGCCGAGCAGCGGCCGGCCGAACTTGTCGAGCCGCTCACGCTCCACCACGATGCCGGTCGCCGGCCCCTGGAAAGTTTTGAGATACGCCACCGGGATACGCATGTCTTCCAGCCGCAACGCCTTGACTGCCTTGAAGCCGAACACATTGCCGATGATCGATGCGGTCAGGTTGGCGATCGAGCCCGGCTCGAACAGGTCGAGGTCGTAGGCGATGTAGGCGAAGTACTGTTGCTCGGTCTTGGTTCCGGGACCGGTGTTCGGCACCGGCTCGGATCTGAACGCCTTGGCGCGATAGAGCTCGCAAGCTGTCAGCCGGTCGGTCCACACCACGGTCCACGTCGCGGTGGAGGATTCACCGGCGATGGCGGCTGCCGCCTCCTCGTGGTCGACACCGGGTTGCGGCGTGATCCGGAACATGGCGATCAGATCGGTTTCCTTGGGCCTGTAGTCAGGCTCCCAGTAGCCCATCTTCTTGTAGGGGATGACCCCTGACTTGTAGCGCTCCTTGCCTTCCTTGAGCGTCCCCGCTGGCAGTATGTCGATCTTGTTCATGACAGGTCTCCTGTTTGTTGCTCAGGCGGCTTTCGCGGTTGCGATTTGGGGGTCGAGTTTTCCCGCGGCGTAACGTTTCGCCATCTCGTCCATGGCGATGACCTTGATCTTCGAGGCGTTGGACGCCGTACCGAAACGCTCGAAGCGGTCCCGGCAAAGGTCGCGCAAGGCATCCATGGCGGGCTTCAGGAATTTGCGGGGATCGAACTCGCGCGGGTCTTCCGTCGCGACGCGGCGGAACTGCCCGGCCATGGCCATGCGGCAATCGGTGTCGATATTGACCTTGCGCACGCCGTAGCGGATGCCGCGCTCGATCTCCTCGACCGGGACGCCAAAAGTCTGGGGCATCTCGCCGCCGTATCTGTTGATGATGTCCTGCAACTCCTGCGGCACAGAGGAAGAGCCGTGCATGACCAGATGCGTGTTGGGCAGCTTCTCGTGGATCGCCTCGATCACCTGCATGGCCAGGATGTCGCCGTCCGGCTTGCGGGTGAATTTGTAGGCACCGTGCGAGGTGCCGCAGGCAATCGCCAGCGCGTCGACCTGGGTTGCGTTCACGAAGTCGACCGC
>NZ_RZQE01000813.1:0-1590 GCF_004022955.1 Mesorhizobium sp. M7A.F.Ca.US.002.01.1.1
GAGAGATCCTGACCCGCGAGATCATTGCCGTCGCCGGTTCCGGCGAGGCGATCGAGGGCTATGGCAAAGCGGCCATTTGCGGCACGTCTGGCGAGATCGAGCATGCCTCGGCGCTGATCCACACGCTGCATTTTGGCAATCATTATCGCCGCGCCGTCGGCGCCAAGACCTATCTTGCCTTCACCAACCTGCGCGGCGGGCCGAACACGCCGATCATGATCCCACTGATGGACAAGAATGACGAAGGACGGCGCTCGCATTACCTGACCGTGCATTTCCAGATCGGCGATGCGCCGGCGCCAGACGAACTGGTGGTGGCGCTTGGTGCGTCGATCGGCGGTCGCCCGCATCATCGTATCGGCGATCGCTATCAGGACCTCAAGGAGCTTGGGGACGTGCATGGCTGACGCTTCCACCTGGGCGCGACAGGGCACAACGTTCGATGGCACCTGCTTCATCCGTGCCGGCGCTGGCACGCCGGTGCTGTTCATCCACGGCGTCGGCATGAACGCCGCGATCTGGCAGCCGCAGTTCGAACGCATGGCCGACAGCTTCGACGTCATCGCGATCGACATGCTCGGCCACGGCCAGTCGCCACTGCCGCCGCAGCACCCGGAACTGGCCGACTACGGCGACCAGGCCATTCGCCTGCTCGACCATCTTGGCCTCGACCGGGTGTCCGTCGTCGGCCATTCGATGGGTGCGCTCGTTGCCCAGGAGTTGGCCCTGCGCGCACCGGAGCGCGTCCGCCGCATCGTTTCCCTGAATGCCGTGTTCCGGCGGCCACCTGAACTGGCCGAAGCCGTTCGCCAGCGCGCGGTGGCGCTCAACGGGCGCAGCGATACGGCCGGCACGGCACAGACCATTGCGCGCTGGTTCGGCGATCCGGTGCCGACCGAGCTGGAGGCGGCAGCGCGGAACACGGCATCCGCACTGAGCGCGGTCGACCCGGAAGGCTATGCCCGCACCTACCGCCTGTTCGCTCGTGCCGACGGCCATCATGCCGACCGCCTGCCGACGCTGGCCGTACCGGCCCTGTTCATGACCGGCTCCGAGGACAGGAACTCTTCGCCGGCAATGTCGGCCGCGATGGCACGGCTGGCGCCGCATGGCCGCTGCACGGTGCTGCCGGGCGAGAAGCACATGATGGCGGTCGCGGCGCCGGACCTCACCACGCGCCATATCGTTGACTTCCTCGCGGAGGACGAAGCGATCGAGCGAAGCGGCACTGCTGAGGCGAATACCGGGTTCGACAGCGGCGAGTTCCGCCGTGCGCTTGGCTCCTTCCTCACCGGCGTCACCATCGTCACCACCATCGGGCCAGAAGGCGAGCCGCGCGGCTTCACCGCCAACTCGTTCACCTCAGTGTCGCTCGATCCGCCCCTCGTGCTGGTCTGCATCGCCCACAAGGCCTTAGGCCATCCTGTCTTCGCGACATCGAAAAGCTTCGCCATCAACATCCTCAACGAGGGCCAGAAGGCAGCGTCCGGCATCTTCGCCTCGAAAGCCGCCGACAAGTTCGCCGCCGTAGCATGGCGGCCGGGAAGGACCGGCAGTCCCGTTTTGGACGGCTCCGTCGCGTCCTTTGAC
>NZ_RZQE01000814.1:0-1563 GCF_004022955.1 Mesorhizobium sp. M7A.F.Ca.US.002.01.1.1
TTCGACACGCTGCTTCGATGGCTCATGCCGGAACAGCAGCGAGCCTATAGCAAGTTCACGCACCGTCTCGCCAGGCAGGTCGGCTGGCGCTTCCGGGTCATGATTGCCGGCGACCCAGAACCATTGCCGGCCTGATATCAGCCCTTCCAGCCGCTCTCGGAAACTTGCATGCATGCGTTGGGCGCCGCCGCCATCGTGAAAGCTGTCGCCCAGGCTGATGACGATCGACGGCTGGTAGTCAGCGATGACGGCCTGCAATCGCAGCAAGGTCGCGCCGGTGTCATAGGGCGGAATCAGCGTGCCGCGGCGTGCCAGCGACGAGCCCTTTTCCAGATGCAGGTCGGACACGGCCAGAAGCCGCAGATCCGGAAAATAAAGCACGCCGCGCGGGTCGCAGACGGCGCGTTCGCCTGATATGCCGACAAGATCGGCCTCGGCGATCAGCGATGTGCGCGCCAGCGAAAAATTCATTCCTCGACCATCTCCGGCCCCATGGCCTCTGCGACCAGCGACGCCGCATCCATCAGCAATGTCTCATCGGCTTCGCCGTTCACCGGCATCTTGCCGATCTCGAGCATGATCGGCACGGCGAGCGGCGATATCTGTTCGAGTGCCTTATGCACGATTCGACCCTGGATGCGCGAGAGCATGTCGGCAAGTCTGCTGACATCGAGCAGGCCGGCCGCCGCATCGGCACGCGTCGCCTGCAGCAGGATGTGGTCCGGTTCATGGCTGCGCAGCACGTCATAGATCAGGTCGGTCGAGACCGTGACCTGGCGGCCGCTCTTCTCCTGGCCAGGGTGGCGTTTCTCGATCAATCCGGAAATCAGAGCGCAGTTGCGGAAGGTGCGCTTGAGAAGCCAGCTGTCGGCAAGCCAGGCTTCGAGGTCGTCGCCCAGCATGTCCTGGTCGAAAAGTGCGCTCAGCGAAGGCTTCCTGGCTTTGAACATCGCGCCCATGTCGCCCAGTGACCATATAGCCAGCGCATAATCGGTGGCGACGAAGCCGAGCGGCCTGGCTCCTGCCCTGTCGAGGCGGCGGGTGAGCAGCATGCCGAGCGTCTGGTGCGCCAGCCTGCCCTCGAACGGGTAAGCCACCAGATAGTGGCGGTTGCCTCGTGGAAAGGTCTCGATCAGCAGGTCGTCGCGCTTGGGCAGCACCGATTTGTCGGCCTGGAAGCGCAGCCAGTCGGCGACCTGCTCGGGCAGCTTTTTCCATCGCTGCGGGTCATCGAGCATGATGCGGACCTGTTCGGCGAGATAGGTCGAAAGCGGAAACTTGCCGCCTCCATAATAGGGCACCTTGGCATCGCTGCCCGGCGCGTTCGACACGAAGCATTCATTCTCGCGGATGCCCTCGAAGCGCAGCACCTTGCCGGCGAACATGAACGTGTCGCCATGCGTCAACGTTTCGAGGAAGGCCTCCTCGATCTTGCCGAGGACCCGGCCGCCACGCGAAGCCGCGCCTTTGCTGCCGGCCTGCACATATCGAACATTCAGCGCCGGCACCTCGATGATGGTGCCGACATTCAGCCTGTATTGCTGGGCGACGCGCGGATTGGAC
>NZ_RZQE01000815.1:0-1549 GCF_004022955.1 Mesorhizobium sp. M7A.F.Ca.US.002.01.1.1
ACGTTGGTGCTTTGCCGGGCGAGCTCGCGGTAGGCATTCGCGTTGAGCACGCCGCCGCCGCCACGCAGCGACGACGTCCAGCGGGTGAAGGCATCGGCTGAAACCGCGCTCACGCTGAAGTTCATGTCCGAGAAGCCGTCGCCGCTGAAGTGCGCCGACTGGCCGAAAAAGCTGCCCTCGCGGTCGGCCTGCAGATGCAACTCGGTCTGCATGCCGTTCATGACGTAGACCATGCTGCCAAGCTGGGGCACGAAGAACGTGTTCATCACGCTGGCCGAGGTCAGCTTGAAATGAACTGGAACGCCGGCGGGGATGACCAATTGATTGACAGCGCCCACGCCCTGCTCGGGATAGAGGAACAGCCATTTCCAGTCGAGCGCCACCACCTGGATGTCGAGCGGCGGCTGCGCGGAAGGGATCGGTTTGCGCGGATCGAGCTGGTACGATCCGTAATAGATCAGCCCGCCAAGGAAAAGGATGGTGAGCGTGGGGATCGACCAGACGATCAACTCGATGCGCCCCGAATAGGTGAACTCCGGGTCATAGCGCGCGTCGCTGTTCGAGGCGCGGAATTTCCATGCGAAGGCCAAGAGCGCAACAAGCGTCGGAACAACGATCACCAGCATCACCGCCAGTGAGTTCAAGAGGATCGTGCGGTTGCCCGAGCCAATGGGTCCTTGCGGGTCGAGCACACCCCCCGCGCAACCGGGCAAGAATGCGATTGCCGGGATCCAGAGCAGTTGCCGCCCCGGCTTGGGGCTGGATGGCAACAACACTTGCTCGGCCACCAATCCTGGAGAGGACGCGTTCTTGGGGCACGCGCTCTTGGCACTTCTCATCTGAAGCCTTCCTCTGAACCAACTTCAAGGCGCGTGGCCGGGGTGCCGCCCTCCGCCGGACGAAGGACCTAACTGGCGCTTCCTAGGTTTGTTCCTCCTCGCTGGCTCGTGCACAGACTCCATTCGGCGGCACGGCGATGGAGCACAGCTAAGTCGATCACCCCATCAAGCTGGTGGAGCCGGGACGGGGCTGGCCGCAAGTCGCCCAAGCGTGCGACGCCTAACTGGCACCTCCCGGGATTGTTCCGCTTGTCAGTGTTTGGGCGACATGGGCGCGACCCGAGGGGGAACTCTACCTGCTCGAGAGATGGAGTTGTCCAACGTGACCAGATTCACAACGACGGCGGCTCGGTTACCTCAGCTATTTGCAGCCATCGCTGGCTCGCGTACGAATTTTGATTTCGGCGGGACGGCGAACACCGTGAAGCGCTCAGCCAGACTGTCAAGAGCTTTACGCATGCCCACTCCAGCGGCAGCCGCACCGTGTCCAGTGATGACCATCTGAGGGTTCAGGGCAGCCAGACGCTTCACAGATCTTTCCGCCGCATCCCAGTCCGGCGTGAAGTAGCGCGGCGGACCGTGCATCTCGAGATCCTGGACGGCGACCTCATAGACCGACTCCTGACCGGTGGTGATGAAAGCGTCCCCTACGATCAGCGAGCGGTCTTCCTCGCGCCAGAGCGAAATGTGACCAGGGGCGTGCCCGGGTG
>NZ_RZQE01000816.1:0-1548 GCF_004022955.1 Mesorhizobium sp. M7A.F.Ca.US.002.01.1.1
ACCTATGACTACCTCATGCAGAAAACCCCGGTGACCGAGGTCGAGCATATCATTTCCGCCATCCCGGCGGATGCCGAGACGGCGCGGCATCTGGGCATCGATGTCGGCGCCTGCTGCCTTTTCCTGCACCGCCGGACATGGACGGGCGCGGTGGTGGCGACGATCAGCAAGCTGACTTATGCCGGCAGCCGCTACTCGCTCGGCAGCCGCTATTCCCCTTCAAAAAGCAGCTGACGGAAGCAGGTCGAATGCAAGAGCGACAGATGACGCCGGCGCCGAGCCGCACGGCGCGGATCCGGGCACTCGCGCAGCATGATGTTGCCGAAGCACAAAGCGCGCTGGCGGCATTGCTGGGCGACCTGTTCGCGATGCGTCCCCGCAATGTCCGCATCAACTTCGATAAATACAGCCTCAATTCGTTGAACGGCTTCTTCGAGGACGACGGCAAGGCCTACTTCTTCAAGTTCCATCAGGAGGAGCGGGAAGAGGCGATGACGGGCGAGTATTACCGCGCCGAGATTCTGTCGCGCGCCGGCCTGCCGGTTGATCAACCCGTGCATATGTCGGTCCAACCGGGCGAGCAGATCCTTGTCTATCGCCGGCGCACGGATCCGAGGTTTTCGGATGTGCTGTTCGCGCTGGATGCGCAGGACGACGCCGGCAAACGGCGAGAAGCCGTTCTTGCCGAGCGCGACCTGTCGGCCAGGCTGCTCAAGGTCTATCTCGAAACGCTGCATCCGGTAACCGTCGAGGACGTGGCGGCGGAACCGATCCACAGGCTGTTTCATGAGCGGCTGATCGATGCCGACACGCGCTTGCCGCCAGGCGGCCGGCTGGCCGATTTCTATGTCGGCAAGCCGTTCGTCTTTCCCGGTGCCGAGCTGGATTGGGATAGGTTTTCCCGGCTGAAATTCGTCATCAATGGCGAGCAGTACACCGACAGCGTCGGTGAGCTTTTCGATGCCGCCGCTGTGCGCTTGCGGCCGGACCGGCTTACCGATGCAGGCGGCGTGGTCGCGCATGGCGACGCCCACAACGCCAATGTCTGGTACACGGCGAAGGCGGGGAGGGCGGAGCTGTCCTTCTTCGATCCTGCCTTTGCAGGCTCGCATATCCCGACGCTGCTGGCGGAGGTGAAGGCGACGTTCCACAACATCTTCGCCCACCCGTTCTGGCTCTATGATCCGGCGACCGCGACCGAGGCTTTTCGCGCCCATGCGCGGCTGGACGGAAACCTGCTCCATGTCGACACGGACTGGGACCTGAGCCCCGTCCGCCGCGACCTGCTGGAGGTCAAGGCCACAGCGCTGTGGCGGCCACTGCTGCTTGAGCTCAAACGGCGCGGCATGCTGCCGGCCGATTGGCGCGCGGTGCTCCGGGCCGGTCTCTTCCTGTCGCCGACGCTGGTCATGAACCTGCGCGCCGGCGCACGCAGCCACACGCCGGTTTCTTCCCTTATTGCCTTTTCGGTGGCGGTCATGGTCGGCAGCGAACCTGTTGCCGGAACCGATCGGGTGACCGATTTTCTAGACCGGATCGATCCCGGAG
>NZ_RZQE01000817.1:0-1538 GCF_004022955.1 Mesorhizobium sp. M7A.F.Ca.US.002.01.1.1
TGGCGACTTCGAGAGCGAGGAAGCCATCGCCCGCGCGGCAAAGGCCGGCATCTGGGCGGGAACGTTCGATCAGCCGCAGAATTGGCGAGACAGCCGTCACGGCGAAGTCGTCGAGAAGAAGCACGGCACACTGGCGTCGATCGGCGATGCCGTGCGCGAGATTTTTCGCTTCTGGTGATGCGCATCCTGGAACTGGAACCGAGGACGAACAGGAGGATGGAATGAAGCTCTTCGACGGTGGCCGGGCGCCCAATCCAAGGCGGGTCCGCGTTTTCCTGGCCGAGAAAGGCATCGAGGTTGCGCAGGTGCCCATCGATATGGGCGCGTTGGAACACAGGCAACAGGCGGTCAGCTCGCGCAACCCCTTGCAGCGTCTGCCGGTGCTGGAACTCGACGACGGCACCGTCATCACCGAATCCGTCGCCATCTGCCGCTATTTCGAGGAACTGCATCCGGAGCCCGCTTTGTTCGGGCGTGGCGCACTCGGCAAGGCGCAGGTCGAGATGTGGCAGAGGCGGATGGAATTCAATTTACTCAGCTGCGTCACGCAGGCCTTCCGGCACATCCATCCGGCCATGAAGGAATGGGAAATCCCGCAGGTCCCTGAATGGGGTGAGGCCAACAAGCCGAAGGCCGTGGCGTTCCTCAGGCTGCTGGACGGCGAACTGGGCAGCCGGGAGTTCATCGCCGGTGACAGCTATTCGATCGCCGACATCACCGGCCTGATCGCTGTCGATTTCATGAAGCCGGCACGCATCAAGGTACCAGATAAGTGCGCGAATGTGTTGCGCTGGCATCAAGCCGTTTCCAGCCGGCCGAGCGCATCAGCCTGAGAATGACTGCCGAACTCGAAAACCTCGTCGCCAGGGTCCGCGCCTGCCGCATCTGCGTGGAAAATCCGGCCGGCAAGCCGTTGCCGCATGAGCCGCGACCAGTGCTGCGCCCATCATCCACCGCCCGGATCCTGATCGCCAGCCAGGCGCCCGGCACCAAGGTGCATCTGTCGGGCATGCCGTTCACCGACGCTTCCGGCGACCGCCTGCGCAGCTGGCTTGGCGTGACGAGCGACGAATTCTACGACATCGAAAAATTCGCAATCGTCCCGATGGGCTTCTGCTTTCCCGGCCAGGATGCCAAGGGGGGAGATCTGCCGCCGAGGCGCGAATGCGCGGCGGCCTGGCGCGCACCTTTGATGGCCTCTATGCCACGGATCGATCTGGTGCTGACGATCGGTATCTACGCGCAGTCCTGGCACATGGGTGCGGCGCGCCGGCCCTCACTGACGGAAACGGTCATGGACTGGCGCTCCATCTGGGAGAATTCCATCGGTCCGAAAGTGCTGCCGCTGCCGCATCCCTCGTGGCGCAACACGGGCTGGCTGAAGAAGAATCCGTGGTTTGAAATGGATTTGCTGCCTTTTCTGCGTTCGGAAATCCGCTATCGCCTCGGCTGACCTTTCAGCAAGAAATCACTCGCTTTTTGCCCGATCAGCAGAATTTCTTTCTTGTGAAAGGCCTGGATAAGGCAGAGTATAGGCA
>NZ_RZQE01000818.1:0-1536 GCF_004022955.1 Mesorhizobium sp. M7A.F.Ca.US.002.01.1.1
GGCGGGAACGTCGCCCTTGTTCGCCTTGACGGTCGCGCCGCGCATGCGTGCGAGCAGCGGATAGGCGCCGTAGCCATCCTTCTCCAACTGATCGAGCGCGGTCAGCGCCTCATCGTTCTTGCCGTCATTGGCAAGCTTCAGCGCCTGCGAGAACGCATCGCCCGAGCGGTTGGCGCGCGTCTCGTCCCAATAGCGATAGCCGACGAAGGCTGCGGTGCCGAGCACCACGAGGATCGCAACGACAATCAGGGCTGGGCCAAAACGGTCCCACAGCGCCTGCGCCTGTTCGCGACGGATCTCGTCGTTGACTTCACGGATAAAACTGTCGTCGGACATCAAATCAAACCATTCCTGCCCGGTCGGGCCTTTGTCAGCCCGCGTTTTAGCGAAATTTTGCCGGCATGGAAGGGGTTCAACCGGAAAATCGCTATTGTCCGGGGCAAACGGATGTTTGCCCCGGACGAGCAGCCGAAGAGGCCCATCGCACCCGCGCCACATTTAGGCGATAGCCGGCTTGCAGACGTTCCCCGAGTTAAGATCAGATTTCCTATGCTTCGTCCGTTCCGCGTTGTTGCGTTTTCACTTGCCGCGCTCGTCACTGCCGGCGTGGCTCTGGCCGACCCGCCCGCGCCACCGGTGCCGGCAAAGCCCAAGCAGGTCGTCATCATCTCGTTCGACAGCGCCCGCGACATTTCGCAGTGGAAGCGCAGTCGAGCACTGGCTGAGCGCACCGGGGCACATTTCACCTATTTTCTGTCCTGCGTCTTCCTGCTGTCGACGGAAACACGCAAGGAATACACCGCACCCGGCAGAAGCGCCGGGAAATCCAATATCGGCTTTGCCGCCTCGAAACAGGAAGTCACCGACCGGCTCGAGCAGATCGGGCTTGCCGCGCATGAGGGCCACGACATCGCCAGCCATGGCTGCGGCCATTTCGACGGCAAGGACTGGAGCAAGGCCGACTGGCTGAAAGAGTTCGGTTCGTTCGAGCACATTCTCGAGAACGCCTATGCCATCAACGGCATTGCGCCCGAGCCTGAGGGCTGGCGCGATTTCGCACGGCATGCGGTTGTCGGTTTTCGCGCGCCGTATCTGTCGACGGGCAAGGCGCTCTATGAAGCGCTGCCGGCCGCCGGCTATCAATTCGACGCCAGCGGCGTCTCGCAGGGCCCCGCCCGACCGACGGCCAGCAACGGCGTCATGCACTTTTCGCTGCCGCAGATTCCAGAAGGACCGAAGTCACGGCCGGTGATCGCCATGGACTACAATCTCTATGTCAGGCATTCCGGCGGCTTCGAACGGCCAAGCCAAGCGGGCGAGTTCGCCAACCGGACCTATGATGCCTTCCGCGCCGCCTTCGACAAGCAGTATGCCGGCAAGCGCATTCCGCTGGAGCTCGGCTTCCACTTCGCGCTGATGAATGACGGCGCCTACTGGAACGCGCTGGAGCGTTTTGCCGGCGATGTCTGTGTCAAGGCCGATGTCGAATGCAACAGTTTTCGCGATTATGTTTCGCGCCAGGATGCCGGCCAGAGG
>NZ_RZQE01000819.1:0-1536 GCF_004022955.1 Mesorhizobium sp. M7A.F.Ca.US.002.01.1.1
GTTTCTGGTCGGGTAAAGGGGCAGCTCCGGTCGGCCGCGGCAGTGTCCGCAGAAGGATTGGCCAGAAAATCCTGTCCCGCCGTAGCATGACATTGCCGCAGACCCCCAGGTCAATGAGTCTTACCCGCTTGGCGAACTGTCGTACGCGATTGTAATCTCAGAAATTGTTTATTGGAACCGGATGCCGGGCGTCGGAGGACTTTTCTGATTGCCCTGCCAGGCGTTTCCTGGATCGCCTATTTTTGCTTGTCGGCTTTGGCGTAGGCCTCGCTGAAATACGCCAGGAAGATGTCCAGCATGCCGTTTTCATGTGCCTCCTCCATGGTCCGCCATGTCGCGACATAGGCGTCCCAGGCCTGCCCCTTCTTCGATGTGAACGACGTAGGCGGGAGTTTCCTGCCGATCGCCTCGGGCGACAGGTCGTCAAGCAGTCGGGAGAGCGCAGCTTGCATGGCGGCATAGGTGGCGAATTCGTGCGTCTTCAGATCGCGGAATGCGTCCTCGATACTGCGCCTGGCATCAAGATAGCCGGCCCTGCGACGGGCGAACATGATTTCGAGGATTTCGTCGGTTCCTGGAACGAACTTCAGCGGATTGTTGTCGGCGGCGCTGATCATCGTTCGTTGTGTGCTCTTGGCCAGCATTTTCGCGGCCGCACGTGCTTTCAGCAGCAACGTCAGTTCCTCGACCACCGCCCGCAGGACCGCGCCGATTTCGGCGGCAACTTCATGCGGGTCGCGTAATTGAAGCAATTCCGGCGAAATGCCGGCTCCGATCGCGATCTCCCGCAAGACCTCGTCTCTGGTCGAAGGCAGGGGTGGGGAGTGCGGCGGAATGCGCTGCCCGGGCCGTTGCTGCGCGGGATCGAAGAAAGGTGCATCTTTGAATTCCAGCGGTCGGCCTGTCGCGGGCGGCATGTCTCGCTGCTCGGATTTGTAGCTGGGGTAGCCCGCCGTGGCGCGCTCTTCGTCGATCGATACCAAGATGACATAACGGCCGATCAGTATCCGGTCGCCATGGCCAAGCCGGTGTGGCCCGGTCATGCGCTGGCTCGATCCGTTGATGAAAGTCCCATTGCGCGAGATGTCGTGCAGCCAGAACGCGCCCGCCTCGTAGCGAACCTCGCAGTGGCGGCCCGAGATGAACTTGTCGGGATCCGGCAAGGTCCAGTCGCAAGCATCGCGTCCGATTTCGAAGCCGCGATCACGCGCCGCGTAGCTGGTCGAGGTACCAGCGGGCAAGGCGTCGACATTGTTGATTTCCAGACTGATGTGCATCCGAGATCGCCGTCGATCGTTGATCGGTACTCCGCCATTCTAGCAGCTTGCGGGTAAAACAGGACAGAAGCGTTTCAAGTCGATGAACCGGCTGGTTAATGCATGTCGCCCAAAAGTGCCCTCCGTTTGAGAAAACGACATTGCATGAAACAAGACCTGAAGGTGCAGCGCGTGAATCCGACCAACCGCGATACGGTTTGGGTTTCTGTCGCCCCATGTCCTCTTTGGCCAGCAGGAAAACATGTGGTAGGCTCAACAT
>NZ_RZQE01000081.1:0-17618 GCF_004022955.1 Mesorhizobium sp. M7A.F.Ca.US.002.01.1.1
CCTGATCACCATCCTGGGCTTCACCCTCGTCTATGGCGTGCTGGCCGTGATCGAGGTGCGGCTGATGCTGCAGGCGATAGCAAAGGGTCCGGTCATCGACGGGGATGTCGCGCCTCCCGTCGGCGAAGGCACACGGATCCATCTCGCGGCCGCGCAATAAGCCCCCCGACCTGCAAGGAACAACGACGATGCTCGATTTTCTCTTCAACTACGAAACGCTGCGGATCACATGGTGGGTACTGCTTGGCGTTCTTTTGATCGGATTCGCGGTCACCGACGGCTTTGACATGGGTGTCGGGGCATTGCTGCCCTTCGTGGCAAAAACCGATATCGAGCGTCGTGTTGCCATCAACACCATCGGGCCGGTCTGGGAAGGCAATCAGGTCTGGTTCGTGCTCGGCGGCGGCGCCATCTTCGCTGCGTGGCCGGCGCTCTACGCGTTGAGCTTCTCCGGTTTCCACCTCGCCATGTTCCTGGTGCTGTTCGCGATGATCCTGCGGCCGGTTGCCTTCAAATACCGCTCCAAACGGGAAGACGCCCGCTGGCGTTCGAACTGGGATTGGGCGCTGTTCATCGGCGGCGCCGTGCCGGCGCTCATCTTCGGCGTGGCGGTGGGCAATGTGCTGAGGGGGGTGCCGTTCCACTTCAACACTGATCTGCGGCCGTTCTACGAGGGCACCCTGTTTGGCCTGCTCAACCCGGTGGCGCTCTATTGCGGCCTGGTTTCGCTTTCCATGCTTGTCATGCACGGCGGGGCGTGGCTGGCCTTCAAGGCGGAAGGGCCGGTGGCTGACCGCGCCCGTATCATCGGCGGCAAGGCCGCGCTGGCCGCTGCTGTTTTATTCGCCGGCGGCGGCGTGCTTGTCTGGCTCGGGCTGCTCGGAGGCTATGAGGTCACGAGCGCCATCGTCTGGAATGGCCCGTCCAATCCGCTTGGCAAGACCGTGATTACAAATTCAAGCGGCTGGCTGCGCAACTTCTACGCCACGCCGGCTCTGTGCCTGGTGCCCGCACTGGGCATCGTGGCGCCGCTGATCGCCGCCGCGGGCTTCCGCGCGCGTCGCGAAGGCCTCACCTTCCTCGCGTCGAAACTTGGCATTTTCTGCATCATCGCGACTGTTGGGCTGGCGATGTTCCCGATCCTTCTGCCGTCAAGCACCAATCCGGGCCATTCTCTTGCCGTGTTCGACGCATCCTCAAGCCGGGCGACGCTGCGCAACATGCTGATCGCAACTGTTATCTTCCTGCCGCTGATCCTTGCCTACACGGCCTGGGTCTACAGCGTGCTTTGGGGGAAGGTCAGCGAAGCCTCAGTGCGCGAGGCAGGTACGTCGGCTTACTGACGACACAGACTGGAGTTTGCAACGATGTGGTACTTCGCCTGGATTCTCGGCCTCGGACTGGCCACCACGGTCGGCATCTTGAATGCCCTCTGGTACGAGCTGCGCGCGGTTCGCGCGCAACCTTCCGAACAGATTGAGCACTTGAAAGCACCGTGAGACGCCGCAGCCATACCTGTTGCGACAACGTCGCTGTCAGCTTGCCGACGGGAAACCTTGCGCACGCCAGGCGCTGATGCCGCCGCCCATATGCGTGTCGTGCGCCTGTCCTGCAGCCATGGCGATGGTGATCGCTTGCGATGACCGGCCGCCGGCGTGGCAATAAAACACGACGGGTTTGCCGGATGGAATGCGGTCCAACTCGTCACGAAGGCTGCCCAATGGAATATGGATGGCGCCCGCTATATGCCCGGACGCCCACTCGCCGTCCTCCCTGACGTCCACAAGCGTGATGGTGTCACCCATCTGCCGCACCTGCGTCGGGGTCAGCGTCCTGGCTGCCGACCGGGTTCCAAATCCAAACATTGTAATTCTCCTGTCTCCTGCAGATACGTCATGCTGTGCCAGCTTTGAGGCCTTCGGCGAGGGTGTCGCCATCGCTTATCGTCAGGAACAGAAAGCCGAGTGAAGCGCTTCGACAACCGTCAGTACTTCTGGCCGGGTGATGCGGTAGTAGACGGTCGTGCCATCGCGGCGCGATTCAACCAGGCCGTCAGCGCGCAAGCGCATGAGCTGCTGCGACATCGGCACCTGGTCGATGCCAAGCAATTCGCGCAGCTCCGCCACCGATCGCTCATCCTTTCCCAACGCGCAAAGGACCAGCAGCCGTTGCGGATGGGACAGGCTCCTGAGCAGGTCCGCTGCCTTTCCCGAAGCCGGGATCATCTCTTTTACATTCATACTCTTGAATTTATAATATTTGAATGTTAAATGCAAGCCCATCAGTCTGGCTTGCGAACGGTACGACCTTGCAAGCGTTCCGCCCGGTTTGGGAATTGAGCCAGATCAACACAAGCCTGCTGCATCGCTGTCAATTTGTTGGAACGAGAAACATCGGGAGGAACCCCATGTCACACATCGTCGTCCTTGGAGCCGGTCTTGGCGGAACCATCATGGCCTATGAAATGCGCGCGAAGCTGCGCGGCGAGGACGGCCTCACCGTCGTCAATCTTGGCACATCCTATTCCTTCGTGCCTTCCAATCCCTGGATAGCGGTTGGCTGGCGCAAGCGCGCCGACATCACAGTCGATCTCGCAGCATCCTTCAAGCGGCGAAACATCGCGCTCAAACCCGAGGGCGCCAAGAAAGTGTATCCCAAGGAAAACCGGATCGAGCTCAACGACGGGACGTTTGTCGACTACGACTACCTGATCATCGCGACGGGTCCCGACCTCGCTTTCGATGAGGTGCCCGGCCTCGGCCCTGCTGGTTATACGCAGTCGATCTGCCATATCGACCATGCGAGCGCCACCAAGGCGAAGGTCGATGAACTCGTCCGCAATCCGGGCCCTGTTATCGTCGGCGCCGTCCAGGGGGCGTCCTGCTACGGCCCCGCTTACGAATTCGCCTTTATCCTCGACACAGCACTACGCAGAGCCAAGGTGCGCGACCGGGTACCGATGACCTTCGTGACGCCGGAGCCTTATATCGGTCATCTTGGCCTGGATGGCGTTGGCGATACCAAGGGTCTGCTTGAGAGTGCCATGCGCGATCGCCACATCAAGTGGATCACAAACGCCAAGGTGTCGTCAGTCGACGCTGGAACCATGCATGTGGAGGAAGTGAACGAGGACGGTTCGGTGAAGGCCAAGCACGACCTGCCATTCGCGTTCTCGATGATGCTTCCGGCCTTCCGCGGCGTGCCGGCGGTGAAGGACATAGAGGGCTTGGTCAATCCGCGCGGCTTCGTCACCATCGACAAGCATCAGCGCAACCAGACCTATCCGAATGTCTTTTCGATCGGTGTCTGCGTCGCCATTCCTCCAGTCGGCAAGACGCCGCTGCCGGTTGGCGTTCCAAAGACCGGCTTCATGATCGAATCCATGGTCACGGCGACGGCGGAAAACATTGGCGCACTGTTGCGCGGCGAGGAGCCGCGGGCTGTCGCGACCTGGAACGCGGTCTGCCTGGCCGACTTCGGCGACGAAGGCATCGCCTTCGTGGCGCAGCCGCAGATCCCGCCACGCAACGTCAACTGGTCATCGCAGGGTAAGTGGGTGCACGCGGCCAAGGTCGGGTTCGAGAAATACTTCCTGCACAAGGTCCGACAAGGCAAGAGCGAGACCTTCTACGAGGGATTGGCACTCGACTTGCTCGGCATCAAGAAGCTCAAGGCCATTCAGATTGAGCCGGCCGAATAGGCACGGCACAGATTTCAGAGGAGACACGATTATGACGATCGACAAAGCAGTTCTGATGTTCGCGGGTTTCATGGTGCTGATCTCGCTCGCGCTCGGCTATTACTATTCTCCCTACTGGTTCCTGCTGACCGCCTTTGCCGGGCTCAATATGGTGCAGGCTTCGGTGACGGGATGGTGTCCGGCAGCTATTGTCTTCAAGAAAGTTGGCTGCAAGAGCGGCGTCGCCTTCAAGTAACACCTGACTTTCCAGGATTGGCGTCCCATGCGGGAGGTGCCTTTGCGCCCTCCCGTCCTTTCAATTCGTTCCGAGAACGGCACATTGCGATGAGATACGTACGATCCATCCTGGCCAACGGGCTTCTGCTGGGCATCACGGTATTCGCCAGCGGTGGCGCTCTTGCCGGGGACTTCACTGTCGCGGTTGCCACCATCACAGAGATGAAGGCCGTTTTCGGCCAGGTCGAGAGCCGCACGATCGTGCCGGCGCGCGCGCGCATTTCCGGTACCATCACCGAGGTGCGGGTGACGGAAGGCCAGGTCGTCAAGAAGGGTGATGTGGTCGCTACCGTTGTCGACGACAAAATAGCTCTGCAGCTTCGCGCAGCCGATGCCAAGATCGGCGCCCTCAATTCCCAGATGGAGAATGCCAAGACCGATCTGCAGCGCGCCCAGGACTTGCTGGCCAAAGGCGCCGCGACCCAGAGCCGGGTCGATGCGGCTCAGACCCAGTTCGACGTGATCACGAGCCAGCTGGCCGCCGCGGTTGCCGAAAAGGCCGTTACCCAGCAGAGCGCCAAGGAAGGCGATACCCTGGCACCAGCCGACGGTCGGGTGCTGACGGTTCCCGTGACGGCCGGTTCGGTGGTCATGGCAGGCGAACCGGTCGCCCGGATCGCGTCGGGACAATATTATCTGCGACTGTCGCTGCCCGAGCGACATGCGACGGAGATCACGGAGGGGGCCCAGGTCGATATCGCCGAACGCGGAGCCGGTGCGGATGGCGGATTCGTCAAGGCCCGTCAGGGCCGCATCGCCAAGGTCTATCCGGAGATTGAGAACGGGCGCGTCATCGCCGATGTCGAGGTTGCCGACATCGGCAGCTTCTTCGTCAACGAGCGCACGCTGGTATCGATCCCTGTCGCGAAGCGGACCATTCTGGGCGTGCCGCCACAGGCGGTCAACACGGTTCACGGGATCGACTACATCACTATCAATACGGCCGACGGACCACTCGGCGTCGCAGTCGTGCTGGGCGAGCGATACCAGGATGGCGGACAGCCACGGGTCGAGGTCCTGACCGGCCTCGCCGAAGGCGACAAGGTCGTCCTGCCATGAAACTTGGCATCGCCGGCGGGCTCACCCGCTCGTTCATCGGCTCGCCGCTGACGCCGCTCTTCCTGTTGGCGGCGCTGGCGCTCGGGCTTGTCGCCCTGGCCACATTGCCACGCGAGGAAGAACCGCAGATTTCCGTGCCAATGGTGGACATCCATGTCGCGGCCAATGGGCTGAAGGCGGAGGATGCCGTCAAGCTCGTGACCGAGCCCCTGGAAACGATCATCAAGGGCATCGACGGTGTTGAGCACGTCTACTCGCAAACCGTGGACGACGGTGCGCTGGTGACTGCCCGCTTCAAGGTCGGCACCAGTTCCGACGCCGCCGTTTTGCGTGTTCACGACAAGGTGCGCGCCAACATGGATCGCATCCCGGTCGGCATCCCCGAACCGCTGATCGTCGGGCGCGGCATCGACGACGTCGCGATTGTAGTGGTGACATTGACGCCGACACCCGAGGCGGCCGGCCGCTATTCCTCGGCCGATCTAAGCCGGCTGGCGCACGAGCTTCAGGTCGAGGTCGCCAAGCTGCCTGATATTGGCCTGACTTACATCGTCGGCGAGCAGCCGGAGGCGATCCAGGTCGAGCCTGACCCGGAAAAACTCTCTCTCTACGGCATCACGCTGCAGCAGTTGACGGCCAAGATCACCGGCGCCAACAGGTCCTTCCAGATCGGCACGGTGCGCGACGAGGGCAAGCAGCGTGTGCTGGTCGCCGGCCAGACCCTGCAGACCCTCGCCGACATCGGCAACCTGCTTCTGACTGCGCGGGACGGGCGGCCTGTCTATGTGCGCGACGTAGCCAGAATTGTGTTGGCGACGTCGCCGGCGGAGAACCGGGTCACCAACTTCGTCAAGTCCGACAAGGGACTTGAACGGGCCCCGGCCGTGTCGCTGGCGGTGGCCAAGCGGCCGGGCACCAACGCCGTCGTCATTGCGGATACCATCGTCAAGCGCCTTGACCAGGTGCGCGGCGAAATTTTCCCGAAGGACGTCGAAATGGTCGTGACTCGCGACTACGGCGAGACCGCTAACGAGAAGGCAAACGAACTGCTCTTCCACCTCGGCCTTGCCACGATCTCCATTGTCGTGCTGGTCGCAATCGCCATCGGTTGGCGCGAGGCGTTGGTGGTGGCCGTTGTCATCCCGACGACCATCCTGCTCACGCTATTTGCCTCACGCATCATGGGCTACACGCTGAACCGCGTCAGCCTGTTCGCGCTGATCTTCTCCATCGGCATCCTGGTCGACGATGCGATCGTGGTGATCGAGAACATTGCCCGGCATTGGGCCATGGATGATGGGCGGTCCCGCAAGCAGGCGGCGATCGACGCCGTCGCGGAGGTGGGCAATCCGACCATCGTGGCGACGCTCACCGTGGTCGCGGCGCTCCTGCCAATGCTGTTCGTGTCGGGTCTGATGGGGCCGTATATGAGCCCGATCCCGGCCAACGCCTCGGCGGCGATGCTGTTCTCCTTCTTTGTCGCGGTGACGCTGACGCCGTGGCTGATGATGAAGTTTGGCAAGAAGGACCACGCCTCGGCGCATGCCCATAACGCCAGCAGCCCCGGCGGCGCGCTCGGTCGCGCCTATATCGCAGTTGCAAGACCCATCCTGAAGTCGCGGTTCCGATCGTGGACCTTTCTACTTGTCGTCGGCGCGGCGACCATGGCTTCGATGGTGCTCATCTACACCAGGCACGTCACGGTCAAGCTCCTGCCTTTCGACAACAAGACCGAATTGCAGGTGGTTGCTGACCTGCCCAAAGGCTCCTCGGTCGAGGACACCAACCGGCTGTTGCAGGCTGTGGTGAATCGTCTCGCCGACGTGGCCGAGGTGGTCTCGTTCCAGACCTATGCCGGGACAGCAGCGCCTTTCAACTTCAACGGCCTGGTGCGCCATTACTATCTTCGCTCCGGATCGGAGCAGGGCGACGTCGCAGTCAACTTGACGGGGAAGAGGGAGCGCAGTCGTCCAAGCCATGCCATCGCCCTCGACATCCGCGAACGGCTGAAAGGCATTGCCATGCCAGAAGGCACCGTGCTCAAGGTGGTCGAGCCACCGCCTGGTCCGCCAGTGCTTGGGACATTGCTCGCGGAAATCTATGGGCCTGACGCCGAGACGCGCCGCGCGGTGGCGGCGAAGGTGCGCGAGACGTTCGCGTCCATCCCGTTTATCGTCGACGTCGAAGATAGCTTCCACAACCTGCCGCAGCGCGTGCGTCTGGCGATCGATCAGGACAACCTCGAATACTACAAGGTCGAGCAGTCCGACGTGTACGATACGTTGAGCTACCTCTATGGCGGTACGACGGTCGGTTATTCACATCGCGGCGGCGGCCGCCGGCCGGTCCCGATCCGCGTGTCGCTCTCGAAGAGCGACGGCGTGGTCGACCAGCGCGCCCTTACGACGCCGGTCCCGGCGAACGCGCTGCCCGGCGCACGCGACGTGGTGGAACTGGGCGACGTCGTGCGGGTGACGCGGGAGCCGGCATCCTACCCGATCTTCCGCCACAACGGCCGGCCCGCCGAGATGGTGATGGGTGAACTCGCGGGCGCGTTCGAGGCGCCGGTTTACGGCATGCTCGCCGTCGACGATGCCATCGCCAAAGCCGATTGGGGTAACCTCCCGAAACCGACGATCGCATTGCACGGGCAACCAGATGACGAGTCCAAGCCGACGCTTCTGTGGGACGGCGAGTGGGAGGTGACGTGGGTCACCTTCCGCGACATGGGCGCGGCCTTCATCGTCGCGATCCTGGGCATCTACATTCTCGTTGTCGCGCAGTTCGGTTCGTTTAGGCTGCCGCTGGTTATCCTGACGCCGATCCCGCTGACCCTGATCGGCATCATGCTCGGCCATTGGGCCTTCGGCGCGCCGTTCTCGGCCACCTCTATGATCGGCTTCATCGCGCTCGCCGGCATCATCGTGCGCAACTCGATCCTGCTGGTGGACTTCATTCGCCATTCCAAGGGAACCGAAAGGCCGCTGGTCGACGTGTTGCTCGAGGCTGGCGCCATCCGCTTCAAGCCGATCCTGCTCACCGCGATCGCAGCGATGATCGGGGCAGCGGTCATCCTGACCGACCCGATTTTCCAGGGGTTGGCGATTTCGCTGTTGTTTGGCCTCGCCTCGTCGACGCTGCTGACGGTGCTCGTCATTCCCGCCATCTACGTGGCGCTGCGCGGTGGCTCGAAGCAGGACACTGACAGTGATGCGCCGGCAGAGCTCACAGCGGCCGACGAACCAACCCCAACTCCTGCGTGAACCAGCAAGGACAAGACTGTGGCCTACTATTTTTCCAAGACGCCGGATTCCAGTTTCGATGCGGCGATCGTACGCAGGAAGGCCATTGTGAAAGATGCCGGATTCGACATTGTCACCGAGATCGACATCAGAGAGAATTCAAGAAGAAGGTTGGCGTCGACTATCGCGACTACCGCATCTCGGAGCCTGCAATCCCAAAATGGCGTTTGAGGCGCTTTTGATCAGGACAAGATCGACACCACGTTGCCCTGCAAAAGTGATGGTGCAGGACTTCAGCGGCGGCAAGGTCGACCGGCAGAAGACTGTCGCCTTAGTGTGATTATATCGCCTCAGTCCGGAGCCGTCCATGTGCAACGATTACGAGCAGCATATTGTTTGGGTTGAGTATTGCCGGATGATGGCGTCGCTGGCGCTCAAAATCCCGATCCACCAAACCGAGCTCGATTTGCCACAGGCGGACGACGTCCGCATCAACGATCCGGCGCCTATAATGCGCGGCGCAGGCGACGCGATTGAACTGGCATCGATGACGTTTGGATTTCCGCCGACCGGACCGAAGGGCGGGCCTGTGTTCAACTTCCGCTCCGAAGGTCGGCAGTTCGGCAACAGCAAACGCTGCCTCGTTCCTGCGTCCGCGTTCTTCGAGTTCACAGGCACAAAATATCCGAAGGCCAAGCATCGCTTCACGCTCAACGGCTCTCCCTTCATGGCCATCGCGGGGCTTTGGCGTGAGGCTGTCGGCAACAAGCCGCCCACATTCACCATGCTGACGACCGATCCCGGGCCGGATGTCGCGCCATATCACAATCGTCAGGTCGTGGTCCTTCAGCCGGAGAATTGGGCGGGCTGGATCAGTCTGACAGAGCCTGAGGCTGAGCTTTTGCGGCCGCTTCCGGCAGGCTCACTCTCGGTCGAAACAGTTCGCCCCGAAAGCTCGTGACTTAGCTGCGCACAATCTCTGGTACGCTGGGCGGACCGAGATCGAGAACCCGCCGGTATTCGCCCGCGCGACGCCAGACGCCTTGCACGTTTCCATTCTCCCGATCCCGCCTCGGATCAAACCTCAGCCCCTCAAAGTGATCCAGAAAGCCTGTGCAGTTTCGGCGGCTGAAGCAATGGAGCCGATAGGTTTCATATTTGCCATTCGGCCATATCGCCTGCACCTGCCGCGTCTGGTGCTTAAGCCCTCGTTCCTGGCAGAACTTCGCGATCATGGTTAAGTTCCGGTCGGTGCAAAGGTCATCTGGCAGTGCAACCTGGTGAGGCCAGTCGCGGTCGATGACCGATGGCGTTGGTGAAACCCGACTGCGTTTGACCATTATTCGAAATGCATTGACTGGCCGCGCATCATTGCCAGCGTCAGCGCGATTGCAGGGTTTGCCGGCGGCTTTTCCATATGCAAGGAGCCGTCGAAATCACGCCATGCCGCCATGCGCAATTCATCATCGTCATCGCTGGCCGACGGGTCGAATATGTGGGCATCACAGGGATCTCGATCGATCTCGATCGTCCAGTCCTTGAGCGCCTTGCGGGCCATCTCTTCGACCTGGGCAAGGTCGCTGGTGAAGAAGGGGATACGGTCTCCATCTTCCGAAAGCGGCTCAACCCGATCCCGCGTCGGCCGCTCGGGAACCCAACCGAGAACGAAGGCAATATCGAAATCGATCTGGCGATCCGGGCCGGTCGTGATCTCCAGCCGCTTGACGACATCTGGATAGAGCTGCTTCCGTTCTGGCCATGTGTCTGGAATAGCCTCAGCCTGCAGCTTCGTGCGGGGAACGTTGATCAGTTCCATGACCTGGTGGTGCGGGACTTTTTCCTTCGGCCAGCCCGCACAACATGCCGCCGCCGCAGCCTCATCGGCCTCTAGCCAAACTGCGGCGGCCCGGTCCTCGTCCTCGGTAGGCTTGTCGTCTTCTAGGAAGCCTTTGATATCCCACCCCTCCAACGCAAACAGCCCTTCCGCGCCTTGCAAAGCTGTGATGCCGGCGCGCGCAAACACGGCTTCGGCTGCGGCGATGCCGCGTGCGAGCTCTTGGGGTGTTGCATCCTCGATGTTCAAGCGAAGTTCCATGGTTCGCCTCCTATGAGCTAATCCGGCCAATGTGAACAAAATGAGAACAAAGAGTCAAGCGTGCCCTTGACGGGAGAGGAATATGTTCCCTATTTCAGCGTGATCTGGAGCAGCAAGGGACCATGGCTCGGCGTCAATCGCGCTGGCCGGCGAAGCTATGGCGAAAACAGCGGAAGACAATTTTCGGATCGAGGTCTGGGATCGCGAGGAGCACGCTTTGGCGGAAACCATTTCGCGTTCCCCCGATTCAACTGTGAGTCAGGCAGCCTGGCAAGCCGCCATCCGGCGCCGGCCTGGCATGTTGCTGATCCACTACAACAGTCGGCACGTGATGGAGAAAATCCTGACGCCGGGCGAGGTGAAGATCCCGGCGCAGACCATCATCGATGGCAGTGTCCATGCCGGCCTCGATGTGGCGCTCGGCGATCTTCGCGAATGGCATGTGTTGCGGGCCTGGTGCAGATCCTGCTCGCACCATGCAACGGTAAAGCCCGCTGGGCTGATCCAACGCTATGGAAAAGGCGCTCTGTTCAGCTCGGTCGAGCGAGCGCTTTTCTGCACGAGCTGTGACAGGGGCGGGCCTGTCCGGCTTGAAATTCACAAGCTGCCACGCAATTGAGGAGAGCCGAAGGGCGCAAGACCTGATCAATTCTTTCAGGCAAACTCGCCGCTGTTCGGCCAATCCTATCGTCGCCGATCAGCGGCGAGACTGTCGAGTACAGGAAATGCGCGCGAACGATGCCGGCGCTTCCATATCCTGAATGCAAACCATGCGGACCGCCGCGGACGGGGACAGTCGGTCCCGCGTCCCGTCCTGCGGCCGGCGCTATGCTGACGCTCCTACGGCTGTCCCGTTCACCGCCCGCGGCGGGGGCGAATTTCCTCGTCCTGCGCGCGACAATGTCCGCTGTTGCGGACGCGCGCAGGACTGCGGCTTATACGCCGTTCTTGCTTAGAGCGCCGACGGTCGCCGGCGCGTAGATGCTTGGGATGGAACTGAATCCCAGGCAGGGTATTGAATCGGACGATGTATCCGAGTTCCGCATGTCGGCTGTAGATGGCATCATAAGCATCGGCAAAAGGCGCACACGGCGCAGAGACTCAGATTCTATCCCTACATATCCGCTGCCGGGGTTTCGGTCCTTCCAGCTCTGCACATTGACAGACCACATACCGGTGGGTGGGGATTGGCTTTTCGAGATGAAGTTCGACGGCTATCGTGCCCAAGTCGCCATCTCCGGCTCGAATGTAGTCGTCTACACCCGCAATGGCCACGACTGGACCCGACAGTTCAAGGTGATCCTGCCGCCGCTTCAGAGACTGACCAAGGGCGCGGTACTGATCGATGGTGAGATCGTCGCCATCGACAGCCAGGGCCGCACCAACTTCTCCATGCTGAAAACCGGCATTGCCGCGGGTATGCCCCTCAAGTTCTACGCCTTCGATCTGCTTGAATTCGATGGCGAAGATCTGTCGAACCAGCCGCTGCTGGAACGCAAGGCGCGACTTGAGTCCCTGCTGGGCGCGCGCCGCCCTGACGACAGCCTGCAATTCTCCAACCACGTCGTCGACCATGGCAGAAGGGTGTTCGACGCCATGTGCGAGGCCGGCCACGAAGGCGTCATCGCCAAGCGCGCCGACAGCTCTTACGTCGGCGACCGCACCGGGAGTTGGCTCAAGATCAAGTGCACGAAGCGACAGGAATTCGTCGTCGGCGGCTATCGCCCAAGTGACACAGGACATGGCATGGCCTCGCTGATCCTCGGCACTTACGACAATGGCAAGCTCATCTATCGCGGCCGCGTCGGCACGGGGTTCACCGCGGCGATGCGCAAGGAAATCCTCGCGAAGCTCGAGAACCGCGTTGTTGAGAAACCGGCTTTCGCCTCCGTTCCAAGAGACATTGCCCGCCGTGCCCGGTGGGTAAAGCCCGAACTTGTCGCCGAAGTCACCTATGCCGAAGTGACCCCGGACGGCAGCTTGCGACATCCAAGCTTTGAGGGAATGCGCGAAGACAAGCCAGCCGACCAGGTGGTGATGGAAATGCCGAAGACGCCGGCAACTCTTGGCTCCGCCAATCTCGGTCCGGGGATCGGCAAGGAGATCGCCGCTGCTGTCGGCGTCAAGCTGACGCATCCGGACAAGATCATGTATCCGGGGACCAAGGTGACCAAGGCCACGCTCGCCGCCTACTACGCCGTGGTCGCCGAGAAGATGCTGCCGCACATCCAGGATCGGCCGCTGTCGCTGGTGCGCGATACCGACGGCGACCTGCAACAGACCTTTTTTCAGAAGCACAGACTCCCAGGCATGCCCAAGGCCATCCATGACGGCAAGTTGGAGAAGATGTCCGGTAAGGAAAGCCGCATCTTGTGGGTCGATGACCTGGCGGGGCTGATCGCAGGCGTCCAGATGAACGTGCTCGAATTCCATATCTGGGGGAGCCTGCGCCAGCAGCCTGATCTGCCGCACCGCATGATCTTCGACATCGATCCCGACGAGAGCCTGGGCTTTAATGCCGTCAAGCAGGCAGCCCTTGACATTCGGGGCGTTCTGGAAGCGCTTGGACTGCAGTCGTGGCCGTTGCTGTCCGGCGGCAAGGGCGTTCACGTGGTTGTGCCGCTCGTCCCGGAGGCAGACTGGGACGAGGTCAAGAGCTTCTGCCAAGACTTCGCCGAACTACTGGCCCGTACAGATCCGTCGCGCTTCGTCGCCAACATGAGCAAGGCGAAGCGCAAGGGCCGAATGTTTCTCGATTACCTGCGCAACGGCCAAGGCTCCACTGCAATCTGTCCCTGGTCGACTCGGGCGCGCGCGGGGGCGTCGTGCGCGGTGCCCGTCAGCTGGGAGGAGTTGCCCACCTGCGAAAGCGCCAATGGTTTCGATGTTTTCGCCGCCGCCGCGCGGGCTCAGCTACCCGAAGCATGGGCGGGTTATTTCGACGTCGAACAAACGCTTACCGACCGCATCCGCCACGCGGTCCAGTAGCAATAGCCATCCTAGATGGTCAGCGACATTTGCCGATTGGGCGCGGACCGCCTTTGCCGAAATTCGAGAGCGTCCCCTTTGCGGGAGGCCCCCGCAACGCCGTCTAGAGTGAGAGTACGGACCGGGTTGCCGTGACGGGTTGAGAGCTGGAGGAGGGCCTCCGGCGCCCGTCGCGGAGAACCGCGATGTCCAGACATTACGCTCGCGTCGGCGCCGACCGGGCAAGCCTCTATGACGATATTACCAACAAGATCATCGCCGAGCTGGAGGCTGGGCGCTTTCCCTGGGTGCAGCCCTGGGGCACGACGGCGACGAAAGCTCCTCTCGCAATGCCGGCCAACGCCGCGACCGGCCGCGCCTATTCTGGGATCAATGTGCTGATTCTGTGGGGTGCGGTCGTCGAGCATGGCTTTCCCGTCCAGGGCTGGCTGACTTTCCGCCAGGCGCTATCGCTTGGCGGCCATGTCCGCAGGGGCGAGCACGGGACCACCGTCGTCTATGCTGACCGCTTCATCCCTGACGACGAGAAGAATCGCGCGCGGGAAACCGGCGAGGCAGCACAGGCCGTACCGTTCCTGAAGCGCTTCATCGTGTTCAACGTGGCGCAATGTGACAATCTGCCCGACGATCTGGCCGTGGCTCCGCCTGCACCGGAACCCGGACTGATCGAGCCTGCAGTCGAGGCGCTGATCAAGGCAACCGGGATCGATTTCCGCATAGGTGGCAACAACGCCTATTATGTGCCGGCGCTGGACTACGTGCGGGTGCCGCCGCCGCAGGCCTATTTCGAGACCATCGACTGGCACCGCACCGCCTTGCACGAGCTTGGGCATGCGACCGGCCACGCCTCCCGCGTCGGCCGTGACCTCACCGGGGACTTCGGCACCAAGAGATATGCTTTCGAGGAACTGGTTGCCGAGATGAATGCGGCCTTCTGCTGCGCCTCGCTTGGCATCGTGCCGACCGTGCGCCACGCCGACTACCTGGCCTCCTGGCTCGAGGTCCTGCGCGAAGACAACCGCGCCATCGTGCGTGCCGCCTCCCAGGCCAGCAAGGCGGCCGACTGGCTGCTCGCCTTCCTGCCGCAACCTGACGGCGCATTCAGGGCAGGCCTGGCCGACGTCGATGATAGCGAAATCGACAGGACGGCGGCATGATCCTCCTCACCGACGAACTGCGCGAGCACCTGCTCGCCAATGGCCGCGAGCGCAACGCCGATCACGTACCCGTCGTGAAGTTCTTCAATCCGCTCGGCTCAGGAGTTTGGCTCGCGACCGAGCTGGATGCCGATCGCGACACCATGTTCGGTCTCGCCGATCTCGGCTATCCCGAACTGGGCAGTTTCTCGCTCCTCGAGATGACGTCGGTCCGGCTGCCCTTCGACATGGGCATCGAACGTGACATTCTCTTTGCCACAGACCTGCCGATTTCGGTGCGGGCAGAGGCCGCCCAGCTGGCCGGAAGCATTCGCGACGCCGAACGCATCCTCTACAACGCCGCCCAGTCCGGCCGAGACGGCGAGTGGAATCTCAGCTGAAATCCGCAAAGCCGCAGATGCGCAAAGTCGTCTCTGTGGCCCTGTGCCCCTCCGGATCTTCCGTGTGCGGCGCAGTCCTCAGAGTGAGAGGGCTGCGCCCGTCTTTGTGACGGGTTTGGAGGTCGAGAGAGTCTCGGCCGCCCGTCGCGGAGATAATCAAGATGGCTACCGTCAAGCAGAAGATCACCCTCAACGCTTCGCGCGACATCCCGTTCAACAAGCTGATGCTGAGCCAGTCCAACGTCCGGCGCATCAAGCGCGGGGAAACGATCGAGGACCTCGCCGCCTCGATCGCACGGCGTGGCCTGCTCCAGAGCCTCAACGTCCGGCCAGTGCTGGATGGCGAGGGCAACGAGACCGGCATGTTTGAGGTGCCGGCTGGTGGCCGCCGCTATCGCGCCCTTGAGCTGCTGATCAGGCAGAAGCGCATGGTCAAGACCGAGCCTGTGCCTTGCGTCGTCACCAACGCCGATAGCGAGGTGCCGATCGAGGAAGATTCGCTGGCCGAGAACTTCCAGCGTGAGGACCTCCATCCTCTGGATATGTTCCGTGCCTTCCAGACCCTGCACGATCAGGGCGCGAGCCGCGAGGAGATTGCCGCACGCTTCTTCGTGTCCGCCACCTTTGTCCAGCAACGCCTGCGGCTCGCGAAGGTCTCGCCCAAGCTGCACGATATCTACGAGCAGGACGGCATGAAGCTCGATCAACTCATGGCCTTCACCGTGGCCGACGATCACGCCCGTCAGGAACAGGTCTGGGAGGCGCTCGAACATTCGTGGTCGAAGGAGCCGCATCAAATCCGGCGCATGCTGAGTCAACTGAGGGTCTTCCGAGAAGTTTTGCGGGCTGGTTCGACAAGGCGAGCGGCGGCAGCGCTCGGGATAAGCCAGCCCGCCGTCAGTCAGCACGTGAAGCAGCTCGAGACCACGCTCGGCATCACACTCTTCAAAAGATCAGCCAACCGCATCGTCCCTTTGCAGGAAGCCTGGGAACTCCTGCGGAATGTCGAACTTGCCCTGACATCCCTGGATCGGCTGGGAGCCTCCATCTTCGCGATGAAGAACGACGAAAAGCAGCGGATTGCGATTGCCGCGCCTTCTGTTTTCGGTTTCGTGACCTTGCCCAAGGTCGTGGCGATTATCCACGCAAAGACCGCTTCGAATGTCCGCTCGATTTCGGGAAGCTACGAGCAGATCGGCGAGCACATCCTGGCAGGACGAGCGGAACTCGGGATCTCGAGATTGCCCTTGGATCCCAGCCTGTTTGAGTGGGCGCCGCTCGGGTCGGCACGAAACGTATGCATCTTTCACCCCGACCACCGCTTTTCAAAACAGGCCTGTATCGAGGCTCACGATCTGGCAGGCGAAACGATCGTCGATATCGATCCCCAGTTCGCTGCCCACCAAATGAACTTCAATGCATTGCGCTTCGCCGGCGTCGAGCCGGACATACTGGTGGAATTCGATTGCAATGGTCACGAAGCCGGATACGTTTCGGCCGGCCTCGGCATTTCGATTACCAATGAGATCATTGCGCGCGAATACGCGGCATTTCACCTGGGAATAAAGCCAGTGGAACCATCCGCTCTGTATCACTACGTGGCGATTTGGCAGAAGGGCAGGACCTTTTCCAACGCGTTGAATGTATCACGCGAGGCCATCCTCGCTGCGTTTTCCACGGAGCCGCCTGCTAGAGGTTGCTAGGGTTTCCTTAGGAAGCGCAACAGATTGAGGTTGTGTTGGCACCTCATAGCGGATCGCACTTGCGACGGCCAGGATGCCTTCGCAACCCGGATCGTGTGCAGGGTTTCCGGCTTGAGATGCCGTAGGCGAGATCCCCGATGGAAAGGGCATATGGTCGAAACAGGTCGATCGCCCGTGGCATCAAGACGCGGTACTTTGCAGGACAGGAACCCTGCCGTTTGAATTGCATCCGGTAGCTCCGGATGTGCTGATGGCCGACAAAGGCCGCTACATGGGCGGCGCTTTTGTCACCTTCAAGGCCGATACGCGCCAGGCGCGCTGGAATCGCGTCCAGGGCAAGGTCGGTGCGCCGCCGCCGAAGGGCTGCAAAAAGCAAAAAGCCGAGTGGCTGAAGCCTGGCCTTTCAGGCAAGGTGCGCTTCCTTAAAAGGCGAAGAGACGTTGCACCAAGCGATGCTGCGCGATTTCTGGAAGGACGACGATGGCATTGGCTAAGAAGGATCAGGAGTGCGTCACCTCCGACTGGATGTACGGTCAGCAGGCGCACAAGGATGGCAAGGAACGCGCCGTGCCAAGCTATTGGACCGAGCGCGCCGAAGCCTGGCTGCAGGGCTTCGACGGCGTGCCACTGGGCAGCGAGCCCAAGCCGATGAGCGCCAGCATGGAAGCGGAGTTGGACGAGACAGCCGTCGACCGTCCTGACGCTGGAACCTAGCCCCTTAGCTTTGGCTTATGTGCTCGATGAGCACGCGCGGCATTAATTTCCTCGACCGGTGGATGGCAGAAAACCTGCCCGACGCAATGACTGACGATCCGGTTGCGATCAGCGACCTTGCGGACAGTGCGATGAAAGCGGCCGATGAGGCCGGCATCGCCACCGCGGAAATCATTGACGAAGTGCCCAGCGAGTTCGACGTCATCGCCGAAGCCATGGATCACCGCGAAGGCGGCACGCCCCTCGGCACTGATCGGCACCGCTTGACTCGTTCCCGACGCGTTCCCATTTTGGTCTTCCGCAA